>JBCNOJ010000420.1:0-4513 GCA_039593925.1 Acidovorax sp. | reverse complement strand
GCACGCCCATCTCGCGCTCCAGTTCGCGCACCAGCACGCTGAGCGCCGACTGCGTGAGATGCAGCTGCTGCGCCGCGGCGGTGAAGCTGCCGGTGTCGGCCACGGCGGCGAAGGCGCGCAGCTGGCGCAGGGTGAGGTTCATATATACGGTTATTTCATCAATCGATGAATTAATTTCGATTGCATCATAAGACGCGGCATCGCCCAATACCGGCTCACCGGAGACACGAGCCATGCCGACGACTGCCACCACGGCACCCCCACCGCCCATCCACGGGCTGCACCACTTCGCCTGGCGCTGCCGCGACAGCGAGGAAACCCGCCGCTTCTACGAAGACCTGCTCGGCCTGCCGCTGGCCCACGTGATCAAGAGCGACCACGTGCCCAGCACCGGCGAGTACTGCCCGTACGTGCACATCTTCTTTCGCATGCGCGACGGCTCGTTCATCGCCTTCTTCGACCTGGGCGACGACGTGAAGGCCGAGCCTTCGCCCAACACGCCGCTGTGGGTCAACCACATCGCGTTCCGCGTGAACACCGTGGAAGAGCTCGAAAACACCAAGCAGCGCCTGCAGGCCCACGGCATTGAGGTGCTGGGCGTGACGGACCACCACATCTTCAAGAGCATCTACTTCTTTGATCCCAACGGCATCCGCCTGGAGCTGTCGGCCCAGTTGGCTAACGAAGAGCAGATGGAGAAGGACAGCACCGTGGCCCACGCCCGCCTGAAAGAGTGGACGGCACGCAAGGAGCAATGGCGCAAGGAGCGCGCCGAGGGCAAGGGCGCAGCGCCGCTCAAGCCGCAGCAGAACGACCGGCCGGAGTTTGCCAAGAACGCCGATAAATCCTAGTCCGCGGCGCAAACGGCCCCTACGGTTGTGCCGTATTCGCAATGCCTGGTCGCGGTAAGCCCATGGTCAGGAGAGCGAACGCGGCGTTCGCGATCTCCATCCACCATGGCCTGATACGGCGACCTCGGCGTCCCAGCACAAAGATCAGCAGGCGCGAAAAATTCGAGTCAAAACAGGCTCTAGCGCTTTACCATCAAGCGCTAAAAGCTATTAATAAAATAGCAATCAAGCAGTGTTTCGGGCCTGTTGCTGCGCCCGCATGATCTGGTGCCGCTGCCAGTAGTCGCCCACCACGGTGTTGAAGTAGTCCTTTTCTTTCTTCAGCCCGGGCAGCTTGATCTTGGTGGTCTTGGCACCCAGCCCCATCGCATTTTTCTCGGGGTGGCTCACGATCAGTGCGTTGCCGAAGCTGCTCTCTTTGTATTCCAGGGCCTTCACGGCGTCCCAGCCCACGGTCACGCCGTCGGCTGAGGTGCGGATGCCGTCGATGCTGACTTCCACCGTGTCAGTGCCTTTGAGGGCGAACACCACCGGCGGGAAGTACTGCAGCACCAGAGCACGCTCTTCGTCGTTGGCGGGTTCATAGCGGTAAGCCAGGCTGCGCTCGTGGTCTTGCGCAAACTGCTTTTCGTAGTCGCTCCACAGGCGCTGCTCAATGGCGTCTGCAGTCGTGATCTCCTGCACCCAGGTCGTGGCCGGTTTGCGCACGGCGATGGCGCCGTAGTCACTCACCTTAAGCGGCATGCCCACGTTGTGCAGGCGCTCGGGCATGGCGGGGTGCGAATCGAACGGGTGCGGCACGTTGGCGGTTTTCATGGCGTCCACGAAATCGTCTGAGGACGCATACGGTGCCAAGCCTTGTGCGACAAAGCCGGCAATGCCAAGCGCCTGTTGGCCATGTCGCTCGTTGCGGCCAAACAGTTCGTCCTCAATCTTGAAGCGGTATTGCGCATAAGCGGCAATCTTGACCAGCGACTGCGCAATCGCCGCGGGGGACACGAGCTTGGCGGCAATGCGGTCGGCCTTGAACTCGCGCTCGCGGCTGTCGCGGGCCAGGGCGATCTCAAAGATGGTGCGGTAGAGGTCCAGCAATGGAGATACCACCGCCGACAGGCCTCCGGTGCGGATGGCATGTCGGTAATGGTCGTACTGCACCAGCTTGGGTCCCAGTCGGGCACTGCTTTGCGTATCGCCACCGCGCAGGTGGGCCAGTTCGTGGCCGAACACGGCATCGGCCTCGGCCTGGTCCAGCACACGCAGCAGGGGCAGGCTCACAAAGAGCGTGCGGCCGGTCAGCGTTTTTTCACCCACAGTGAGTGGCGCTTCGGTCACGAAGAAGTTGGCGTCAATGCCCGCCACGATGTGTTGCGGCGGCTCGGTCTTCAGGCGCTGGGCCATGTGGCGGATGCGCTTCCACAGCAGCGGGGCGTCCTCCTCTGACACCAGCTCGCCCACCGCGTGGCTGCCCGACTGCACCCGCTTGAAGATGCCCGCCACCGCCACAAACACGCCCACCGCCACAGCCAGACCCACAATGATGATGAGCTTGGGCGAATACTTGTGGAAAAAGAACGCCGTCACCCAGAACGACAGCCACACCGCCATGGCGCCCTGCACCACCAGTGCTGCAGCGCTTGCCCAGGTGGTCAGGTGCCAGCCGGTCACAAAGCTGGCGTACTGCATCTTGCGGTCAATAAAGGCCATGGCCCCCAGGCCGATCACAGCCACCAACAATGCAACGCCAGCCACCAGAGCCCATAGCGACACCTTGCGTGCCATGTCGAACTGCCAGACTTCTCCATAGCGCTCGCACATTGCGGCCCGGTAGTCCTGTGCCGCCGGATCGGTGCTGGCGCAGATGGTGGATGGGGGGTTGGCGCGGTAGTAGTCCTTGCGCGCCTGTTTTTCGGCGGCGGGCATGCCGCGTTCTGCATCGATGCGCTGGCCGATGCCCGCCACAAAGCGTGCATCCTGGTCCCGCTGTGCATAGCCGGCAAAAAAGTAAGTGACTGAGGGGATCAGGAACAGCGCCAACAGCGCATAGACAAAGACCTTTGCCAGGCCCACTTTGAGTGCAGATTGAATCGTCATGGTTCGGACGTATGGGGTGGCACGGGGCAACACAACCAGTCTGGCCGCGCGCGGGCGCACGGCGTTTCCATCCCCTGGTTTTGCAGCATCGCGCCGACCGTGTTGTGTAGTGTGTTGATCCGGCGGCATGGAGCCCGGTGCGCGTTGTGCACTCACCCTCCCGCTCCATGGGCGGCGATTATCGGGACGGCCGCCGCAGCGCGGCCAGGATCAAGGTAACAAATCGATAGCGACGGCGGCGGGCAGAGCCCCGGATGCGCGGCAGCGCTCCCCCTTAAAATGCGCGGTTCACCCTCTTGTCTGACGAGGCGCCCCGCGGGCCGCCTTACCACTGCCACACCATGAGCACGCCCCAACCACAACCCGGCCTCGAAAGCCTGTCCAAGTCGTTTGAACCTGCCGCGCTGGAAGCCCACTGGGGCCCCGAATGGGAAAAGCGCGGGTATGGCACCGCAGGCCACCGTGGCACGGGCCAGCCCCAGGCGGGCGAGCCCGCCTTTTCCATCCAGCTCCCCCCGCCCAACGTCACGGGCACGCTGCACATGGGCCATGCGTTCAACCAGACGATCATGGACAGCCTCACGCGCTACCACCGCATGAAGGGCTTCAATACCGTCTGGGTGCCCGGCACCGACCACGCGGGCATCGCCACGCAGATCGTGGTGGAGCGCCAGTTGCAAGAGCAAGGCATCAGCCGCTACGACATGGGCCCCACCCCGCCTGAGGCGCGCAAGAACTTTGTGAGCAAGGTGTGGGAGTGGAAGGAAAAGTCCGGCAACACCATCACCACGCAGATGCGCCGCATGGGCGACAGCGTGGACTGGAGCCGCGAATACTTCACCATGGACGACAAGCTCAGCGCCGTGGTCACCGACACCTTCGTGAAGCTGTACGAGCAGGGCCTGATCTACCGCGGCAAGCGCCTGGTGAACTGGGACCCGAAGCTGCAGTCCGCCGTGTCTGACCTGGAGGTCGAGAGCGAAGAAAAGGACGGCTCGCTCTGGCACATCGCCTACCCGCTGGCCGATGGCTCGGGCAGCCTGACGGTGGCCACCACCCGGCCTGAGACCATGCTGGGCGACGTGGCACTGATGGTGCACCCCGAGGATGCACGCTACACGCACCTCATCGGCAAGATGGTGAACCTGCCGCTGTGTGACCGCCAGATTCCGGTGATTGCCGACGAGTACGTGGACAAGGAGTTCGGCACGGGCGTGGTGAAGGTCACTCCCGCGCACGACCAGAACGACTACGCCGTGGGCCAGCGCCACAAGCTGCCCATGATCGTGGTGCTGACGTTGCAAGCCACCATCAACGAGAACGCGCCCGCCAAGTACCAGGGCATGGACCGCTTCGTGGCCCGCAAGGCCGTGGTGGCAGACCTCGAAGCCATCGGCGCGCTGGTCGAGGTGAAGAAGCACAAGCTCATGGTGCCCATCTGCACCCGCACCGGCCAGGTGATCGAGCCCATGCTGACCGACCAGTGGTTCGTGGCGATGAGCAAAGTCAGCGACCAGGACCCCACCGGCAAGAGCATTGCGCAAAAGGCCATCGACGCGGTGGCCAGCGGC
>JBCNOJ010000042.1:0-17625 GCA_039593925.1 Acidovorax sp. | reverse complement strand
CAGGTGGTCAACAAGGTGACCGAGGGCCGCCCCCACATCGTGGACATGATCAAAAACGACGAGATCGTGATGGTCATCAACACCGTGGAAGAGCGCCGCAACGCGATCGCCGATTCGCGCGCGATTCGCACCTCCTCGCTGCTGGCCCGCGTGACCACCTTCACCACCATCTTCGGTGCCGAGGCAGCCGTGGAAGGCATGAAGTACATGGACAAGCTGGACGTGTACTCGGTGCAGGAACTGCACGCGCAGTTGGCCGCCACTGCCTAAACCCCGCCAAACGGGGCATAATCTTCCCCTGAACAGACACCGCCGCGCGGCAACACGCGGCGGTTTCCTTTTATAGGGCCGCAAAAGTCCGAGTGCGCGCAAAGGCGTCACCGGGCTGGCCTGCCAGCAGTGGTGCAGCCGCGTGGCTGCGTTCTGATTTATGGAGACTCACAAGAATGGCGACCATTCCCATTACCAAGCGCGGTGCTGAAAAGCTCAAGGAAGAGTTGCACCGCCTCAAGACGGTTGAGCGTCCTGCGGTCATCACCGCCATCGCTGAAGCGCGTGCGCAGGGCGACCTGAGTGAAAACGCCGACTACGACGCCGCCAAGGATCGCCAGGGCTTCATCGAAGGCCGTATTCAGGAGATTGAAGGCAAGCTCTCGGTGGCCCAGGTGATTGACCCGAGTGCCGTGGATGGGGGCGGCAAGGTCGTCTTTGGAGCCACGGTGGAGCTGGAGGATGAAGACTCCGGCGACAACGTCAAGTACCAGATCGTGGGTGAGGACGAGGCTGACCTGAAGCAGGGCCTCATCAACATTTCCAGCCCGATTGCCCGAGCGCTGATCGGCAAGGAAGAAGGCGACACGGCGGAAGTGCAGGCGCCCGGTGGCATCCGCCGCTACGAGGTGGTGGCCGTCAGCTACGTCTGAAGAACGCCGGTGCTGGTAATGACTGGGATTCGCCAACGCCTTCCCACTTTGGTGGCTGCCTTGTGGTGGGGCAGCATGAGCGCCATCGGTTTTCTGGTGGTGCCTATGCTGTTTGCCCACCTGCCGTCACCTTCGTTGGCAGGTTTCATGGCGGCCAAACTGTTCGCGGCCCAGACATGGGTGGCTGTGGTTTGCTGCTTGGTGTTGCTGGTCATTTCAAGGCCAAAGAACGCGCCAGCCCAGTATCCATGGGCGCAAGCAGCGATGGTTTTTATACTGGGTGGAATGCTTCTGGCTCTGCTGACCCAGTTTGGCGTGGCGCCCCGCATCGTGGCGCGGCAGGATCTGCGCCTATGGCATTCGGTGGGCACAGTGATGTATGCGCTGCAGTGGTGTTGCGCACTGGCCGTGCTGTGGCTGACCTTAAAGCCAGCCCCCGGTGCCTCTGAGACAAACCCCGGCGAAGCGGCCGGCTAGGGCTGTTGTTGTGATCCGAGAGTAGATGCCGTGGGCGCGCCTACTCGTGCCAATGCTCGGAGACCCATGTAGCAGGGCGGATATACCGCAGGCGCCGGTTGCGCCGTCCGGCCAGCGCATCGGGTGGGTTGCATTCCCCATGGAAAATCACGATGCGCGCACCGTCCGGCACAAAGGGGGCGCGCCAATAGTTCGTGGGCCAGGGCGGGATGCCGTGGTACTTGAAGCTTGGGCACCAGGCTTGCGGCCAGTAATGCAGCTTGCCTTGACGGTGAAGAAAGTCTGACAAGTACGCCTGTTCATTGCGGAACCGCTGGCGAATCTCGGCAAAATGCCCGCGGAAGTATTCCAGCACGTCGGGGTGCGCTCCCAGTTTGAAGCGGTACACAGACGAGTTACCGGTGATGCGCCACGGACGCTTGTAGTCGTGAATGATGAGGAACTCGCCCGGCTGGGTGAAGAATTCATCCAGGCTCCCTGTGATGACCACGTCCACATCCAGAAACAGCGCCGTGCCCTTGAGCCCGTGCAGATCGGCACTGAACGTGGCCAGTTTGGTCCAGCCCCGCTCAGGAATGCCGCGCGGCAGATCCAGCGCAGGGATGGGGAGGCACTGCACTTCGCTGCGAATGCCGGTGCTGTCGTCGGTCAGGCACACGAAGTGGAAGTCGCCCGACAGGTGCCGCCGCACCATGGCATACAGCCGGTTCACATACTCGGGGCCGTACTTGGTGCCCCATTTCATGCAGAGGATGTGGCGGGTGGGGGCGGCGTCTGCGAAGGCTGCCGGGGCGCTCATCAGTCCGCCTGGCGCTTCTTGATGGATTTTTGCTTCGGTTTGGCGCGCTTGATCTGGCCGCCGGAGGTGAGACGCTGGTTCCCCAGCACGCGCAGTTGCTTGATTTCCGGGCGCTGGCCACCACGCTTGCTGAATTTGAGTACCTTGACGTCACGTGGGCCTGGCATGCGGTCTTCATCGACCGTGCGCTCCTTGACGGGCTGGGGCCGCCACAGCACCAGCAGTTTGCCAATGTGCTGAATGGGCGCGGCGTTCAGTTCTGCGGTGATTTCCTGGTAGGCCAGTTCGCGGGCGGCGCGATCATCATTGAACACACGCACTTTGATCAGTCCGTGGGCGTTCAGGGCGGCGTCGATCTCCTTCTTGACGGCGGGGGTGAGGCCGTCGCCGCCGATCAGAACCACCGGGTCGAGGTGGTGGGCGTTGGCGCGGTGTTCCCTGCGCTCGGAGGGAGTCAATTGAATTTGGGGCATGGGCGGTATTTTAAGTCCCCGGCCTCTGCATGCGGGTGTTGGTTTCACTGGGCGAAAAAACGCGGGCGCGCAGCGCGGTGCAGCCGAGAGACAATGGAGGCCGTATGAAAGTCAAAACCCAGAGCAAGAAGGTCAACAAAGCGTGGCTGAACGACCATGTCAACGACACCTATGTGAAATTGGCCCAAAAAGAGGGGTACCGCGCGCGTGCTGCGTACAAGCTCAAGGAGATTGATGAACAGTTGGGTGTGATCAAACCGGGCTACACCGTGGTGGACCTCGGCTCCACGCCCGGTGCCTGGAGCCAGTATTTACGCCGACGCCTCTCGCCCACCGGCGCTGCGGCCGGGCAGCTTAATGGCGCGATCATCGCGCTGGACATTCTGCCCATGGAACCGATTGAGGGGGTGACCTACCTGAATGGCGATTTTCGCGAGACCGAAGTGCTGGAGCGTTTGGAGCAGGCTCTGGATGGCCGCGTCGTTGACGTCGTCGTGTCTGACATGGCGCCCAATTTGTCAGGCATTGAGTCCGCCGATGCAGCGCGCATTGCGCATTTGGTGGAGTTAGCGGTGGATTTCGCTTGCAACCATTTGAAACCGGATGGTGCCCTGGTGGTCAAACTGTTCCATGGCAGCGGATACAGCGATCTGGTGACGCTCTTCAAACAGACGTTCAAAGTCGTGAAACCCTTGAAACCCAAGGCTTCGCGCGACAAATCGTCGGAGACATTTCTGGTGGGAATGGGGCTAAAAACCCGCTCGGCCTGATCTTGCCTTGGGTCAAGGCGGTGTCGAAAACGGCATTAAAACCCGTGCTGTTTCCATGGCCGAAAGTGGGAATACGCGTGGTGCCGAGGCTTGAAACACCTAAAATGCCCCACACATGCGAGCCGTGACGGCAGTGTGTCCGTTTTCTGTTCCCCGTAACTGGAGCCCCGCTTGAATAATCAGTGGTTTTCAAAAATTGCCGTGTGGCTGGTCATCGCCATGGTGCTTTTCACGGTGTTCAAACAGTTTGACACCCGTGCAGGCGCTAGCGCAGGCCACGTCGGCTACTCGGAATTCCTGGAGGAAGTCCGCAGCAACCGCATCAAGAGCGCCACCATCCAGGAAGGCCAGGGCGGAACCGAGATCGTGGCCGTCACCAATGACGACCGCAAGATCCGCACCACTGCCACCTACCTTGACCGTGGCCTTGTGGGCGACCTCATCAACAACAACGTCAAGTTCGACGTCAAGCCCCGCGAAGAAGGCTCCCTTCTCATGACCCTGCTGGTCAGCTGGGGCCCCATGCTGCTGCTCATCGGCGTGTGGGTGTACTTCATGCGCCAGATGCAGGGCGGTGGTAAGGGTGGCGCTTTCAGCTTCGGTAAGAGCAAAGCGCGCATGCTCGATGAGAACAACAACACCGTCACCTTTGCGGATGTCGCGGGCTGCGACGAAGCCAAGGAAGAGGTCAAGGAAGTCGTGGACTTCCTGAAAGATCCGCAGAAATTCCAAAAGCTGGGCGGTCGCATTCCACGCGGTCTGCTGCTGGTCGGCCCTCCGGGCACCGGCAAGACGCTGCTGGCCAAGTCCATTGCTGGTGAAGCCAAAGTGCCGTTCTTCAGCATCTCTGGCTCGGACTTCGTTGAAATGTTCGTCGGCGTGGGCGCTGCCCGTGTGCGCGACATGTTCGAGAACGCAAAAAAGAATGCCCCCTGCATCATCTTCATTGACGAAATTGACGCCGTGGGCCGCCAGCGTGGCGCAGGCCTGGGCGGGGGCAACGACGAGCGTGAGCAGACCTTGAACCAGATGCTGGTCGAGATGGACGGTTTTGAAACCAATCTCGGCGTGATTGTGGTCGCGGCCACCAACCGCCCTGACATCCTGGACGCTGCCTTGCTGCGCCCTGGCCGTTTTGACCGGCAGGTGTATGTGACGCTGCCCGACATTCGTGGCCGCGAGCAGATCTTGACAGTGCACATGCGCAAGATCCCGATCGGCCAAGATGTGAACGCGAGTATCATTGCCCGTGGCACGCCAGGCATGAGTGGTGCTGACTTGGCCAACCTCTGCAATGAAGCCGCCCTGATGGCTGCGCGCCGCAACGCACGCACCGTGGAAATGCAGGACTTCGAAAAGGCGAAGGACAAGATCCTGATGGGCCCGGAGCGCAAGAGCATGGTCATGCCCGAGGAAGAGCGCCGCAACACGGCCTACCACGAGGCTGGCCATGCGCTGATCGGCAAACTGCTGCCCAAATGCGACCCGGTGCACAAGGTCACCATCATTCCCCGCGGCCGTGCCCTGGGGGTGACCATGAGCCTGCCTGCGCAAGACCGCTACAGCTATGACCGCGAGTACATGCTCAACCAGATCAGCATGCTGTTTGGCGGGCGTATCGCTGAAGAAGTGTTCATGAACCAGATGACGACGGGTGCCAGCAATGACTTCGAGCGTGCAACCCATATTGCCCGCGACATGGTCACGCGCTATGGCATGACCGACGCGCTGGGGCCGATGGTGTACGCTGAGAACGAAGGCGAAGTGTTCCTTGGCCGATCTGTGACCAAGACCACCACCATGAGCGAGCAAACCATGGAAAAGGTGGACATGGAAGTGCGTCGCATCATCGACGACCAGTACAACCTGGCGCGCCGTCTGATCGAGGAAAACAGCGACAAGATGCATGCCATGGCCAAGGCATTGCTCGAATGGGAAACCATCGATACCGAGCAGCTTGACGACATCATGGCTGGCAAGGAGCCTCGTCCGCCCAAGGACTGGACGCCCCGCACGCCTCCCTCATCGGGTGGCGACAACTCCAGCGGCGGTACCCCAGCGGTGAGCACGGACCCGGCGCCAACGGCAGCCTGACCAAGGCACGTAGCAGCCAACTTTCCCACGGGGCCTTGCGGCCCCGTTTTTCATGGGTTTTTGAAGCACTTGTTGCCATCGCGCATGTGGGCAAGTGCCAGACGGTGTGGAGTTTCATGATTTGGCAGACGGCCCGCTTTGCAGTTGATCTCACGGAGCCCAAAGTGATGGGCATCGTTAATGTGACGCCGGACTCCTTTTCGGATGGCGGCCGCCATGCCAGCGTGGCCAGTGCACTGCGCCATTGCGAGGAGCTTCTCAAGCAGGGCGCCCACATCCTCGACATCGGCGGAGAGTCCACTCGACCTGGCAGCCCTGCGGTAGGGCTGGAGGAGGAACTGGCCCGCGTGGTGCCCCTGGTGCGGGACGCCGCGTCGCTCGGGGTGCCCATCTCGGTGGACACCTACAAACCCGAGGTGATGCAGGCGGTGCTGGACCTGGGGGCCGACATCATCAATGACATCTGGGCACTGCGCCAGCCGGGCGCTGCCGAGGTGGTGGCCACCCATCTTCAATGTGGCGTGTGTCTGATGCACATGCACCGAAACCCGCAGACCATGCAGGCGCAGCCCATGACGGGCAATGTGGTGTCTGAAGTGCTATCTTTTTTGAAGCAGTCTGCGCTTTCTCTTCATGCGCTGGGGGTCGAGAAGACCAGAATTGTTCTGGACGCGGGTATCGGTTTTGGCAAAACCGTGGAGCAGAACTTCGCCCTGCTGGCCCGACAGCGGGAGCTGGCCGAGGCAGGTTACCCGCTGTTGGCAGGCTGGTCCCGCAAATCGTCGCTGGGTGCTGTGACGGGCTTGGCCGTGGAGGACCGCATGCTGCCCAGCGTGGCCGCGGCCCTGCTGGCTGTGGAGCATGGCGCGTCGGTGGTGCGGGTGCATGATGTGCGCGAGACCGTGGCTGCGCTTGCCGTGTGGACGGCCATGGTGCGGGCGGGTAAGACAAACGAAGCGAACGAAGCGAACGAGACCGATGAGGGTGTCTGCGCCAACGCGCAGCATTGCCAAAAACAATCCAAGACAAGCGATACGACACGAGGAGACACTGCAATATGACACGCCAGTATTTTGGAACCGACGGTATTCGCGGCACAGTGGGACAGCCACCCATCACGCCCGACTTTGTGCTCCGCCTTGCCCATGCTGTGGGGCGTGTGTTGCGCCGCACCGAAGAGCGACCCACGGTTCTGATCGGAAAGGACACGCGGATTTCCGGCTACATGCTGGAGAGCGCGCTGGAGTCCGGTTTTAATTCGGCGGGCGTGGACGTGGTGCTGCTGGGCCCGTTGCCCACGCCCGGTGTGGCGTACCTCACACGTGCGCAGCGCGCAAGTTTGGGGGTGGTGATTAGCGCGAGCCACAACCCGTACCCCGACAACGGCATCAAGTTCTTCAGCGCGCAGGGCACCAAGTTGCCAGACGCGTGGGAGCTGGATGTCGAGGCGGCACTCAACGAACCGCCGATGTGGGCCGACTCCGCCAGTCTGGGCAAGGCCCGGCGGCTGGATGACGCAGCAGGGCGGTATATCGAGTTCTGCAAAAGCACCTTTCCGCATGACTTGACACTGAAGGGGCTGAAGATTGTGGTGGATGCCGCGCATGGCGCGGCCTATCAGGTCGCTCCCAAGGTGTTTCACGAGCTCGGTGCTGAGGTGATGTCGATAGGCTGCGCGCCAGACGGCGTCAATATCAACCACGACGTGGGCGCGACCCACCCCGACGCCCTCGTGCGCGCTGTGCGGGCCAACCGCGCGGACTACGGCATTGCCCTGGATGGGGATGCAGACCGCCTGCAGGTGGTGGACGCCACGGGCCGCCTGTACAACGGCGATGAACTGCTCTACCTAATGGCCAGTGACCGCATGGGCCGAGACGAGCACGTGCCCGGCGTGGTGGGCACGCTGATGACCAACATGGCAGTTGAGGTGGCGCTGAAAGCGCGGGGCGTCAAGTTTGTGCGTGCCAAGGTGGGCGACCGCTATGTGCTGGAGGAGCTTGCGCGCCACCGATGGGTTCTGGGTGGCGAAGGCTCTGGCCACCTGCTCGCGCTGGATCGGCACACCACGGGGGATGGCCTGGTGAGTGCCTTGCAGGTGTTGCAGGCCTGCGTACGCAGCGGCCGGACTCTGGCGCAATTGCTGTCCGAGGTCACCTTGTACCCGCAGGTGCTGCTCAATGTGCGGCTGCAACCGGGGCAAGACTGGAAAGCCAACCGGCTGCTTGCAGATGCGACCGTGGCGGTGGAGCAGCAACTGGGCGCCACAGGCCGTGTGCTGATACGCGCCAGTGGCACAGAGCCTCTTTTGCGGGTGATGGTGGAAGCCTCTGATGCCCAGCAGGCCAGCGCCTGCGCGCAGCGGCTGGCAGATGCAGCCCGCGCAGGCTGAAAAGCAAGCAGACGGCAGGCCAATGATCACCGTCCGCCAAGTCGACTACAGCTGCCCGCATGAGGCCGCGGCGCTGGTGGCGCTGCTGGATGGCTATGCCCAAGACCCGGCGGGCGGTGGTGTGCCGCTGCAGCCTGCTGTGAAGCAAGGCCTCGTCGAAGCGCTGCGTGCGCGTCCCCAGGCTTTCAGCGTCATAGCTTGGGCAGATGAGGAAGGTGGGGATTTCACGCGCGCACAGCTCGATGAGGCGGCGGTTTGTCCCAGGCCTGTGGGGCTTATCAACTGCTTTGAAGGTTTCTCTACGTTTGCCTGCCAGCCGCTCGTCAACGTGCATGACGTGGTGGTGCTTCCAGAGTGGAGGGGGCACCGCATAGCCCAGCACATGCTGCAGGCGGTCGAGGTGATCGCGCGGCAGCGTGGCGCATGCAAGCTCACGATGGAAGTGCTCTCTGGCAACCACAGCGCGGTGCGTGCCTATGAACGCGAGGGTTTCGCGCCATACGCGCTAGATCCGCACATGGGACAGGCACAGTTCTTGCAAAAACTGCTTCACTGAATCCAGCGGCTGCTCGACCCGCGTAAACACCGATGCCCCCGGGTGCAGCGGGTCGCTAAGGTCTGGGTTCTGCACCAATAACGCGCATTGCAGCCGTTCAAGGTCGTGCACATCAATCCTTGTTTTTGGAGTGAACCCGTTATGAACAAATCCCCCTGGCACATCGCCGTCGCTGGTCTGGTCACCGTTGCTGCCTTCATGGCGGCGCCTGCACATGCTGGCAAGACGCTGGACGGTATCAAATCCCGCGGCCAAGTGGTGTGTGGTGTCAACACGGGTTTGGCGGGGTTCTCCGCAGCCGACTCCAGCGGCAAATGGTCGGGCCTGGACGTGGACATCTGCCGCGCAGTGGCTGCGGCCGTGTTGGGTGACGGGGAGAAAGTGAAATATGTGCCGCTCAACGCGCAGCAGCGCTTCACGGCGCTCCAGTCGGGCGAAGTGGACGTGCTGTCCCGCAACACCACGTTCTCGCTCACGCGGGATGCATCCTTGGGCCTGCACCAGACAGCCGTAACCTACTACGACGGCCAGGGTTTCATGGTGCCCACCAAGAGCAAGATCAAAAGCGCCAAACAGCTCAAGGGCCAGACCGTGTGCGTGCAGTCCGGCACCACCACCGAGAAGAACCTGACCGATTATTCCAAGGCCAACAACCTCGCTATCAAGCCCGTGGTGTTTGAAAAGGTCGAGGCGGCCACGGGTGCCTACTTTGCTGGACGCTGCATTGCCTACACCACCGACGCATCGGGCCTGGCATCGGTACGCAACAAGGAAGCCAAGGACCCTGCCGAGCATGTCATCCTGCCCGAGCTGATCTCCAAAGAGCCTTTGGGCCCGATGGTGCGCCGTGGCGATGACGAGTGGTTCGCCATTGTCAAATGGGTGGTGTACGGCCTGATCGAAGCCGAGGAATATGGCGTGACTCAGGCCAACCTGGAGCAGATGAAGGCCAGCACCGACCCGGTGGTGCAGCGCATCCTGGGCACCACTGAAGACACTGGCAAATTGCTCGGTCTGGAGCGTGACTGGATGGCGCGCGCCATCAAGACCACGGGTAACTACGGCGAAATCTTTGAGCGCAACGTCGGCCCCAAATCGGCTCTGGCCCTGCCGCGCGGGTTGAACAACCAGTGGAACAAGGAAGGCCTGATGTATGCCTTCCCCATCCGCTGAGCAGCTTGAACGCGCTGAACACCGCAAGAGCGGATTGCAAGAGAACACGGCGCTGTGCTGCAGACAGCACCACGTCTCGCAGGGCGTGGCTTGATGCTGACATGGCAATGTGATCGCTGCGGTGTGTTGATTGATCCACTGAGTGACTGACTGCGAGGCCACTGCACCCGTGCGGGTGTGGTGCCTGGCTTGGCTGCACAGCCCCGGTGGCAGTGCAGGTTCCTTCGTTCTTGATTGAGCAGGCATGCCACCACCTCGTCTTCCTCCCAAAAAACGCTCCTGGTCCTGGCGCAGCCAGGCCTTCCGGGGCCTTGTCTACCAACTGCTGGCCGTGGGCCTGATCGTGCTGGTGGTATGGTTCCTGGCCCGCAACACCCTGCACAACATGCAGGTGCGCGGCATCCAGAGCGGCTTCGACTTTCTGACCCAGCCTGCGGGTTTTGACATTGGCGAAGGGCTGTACCCGTTTGATTCCGGCGAGCCTTACTGGCGCGCCTTCCTGATGGGTGTGGCGAACACTTTGCGTGTGGCCGTTATCGGCATTGTGCTCACCACGGTGTTGGGCACCTTGCTGGGCGTCGGGCGGTTTTCCCGCAACGTGCTGGTGCGTGGTCTGTGCTCGGTGTATGTGGAGCTGTTTCGCAACGTGCCCATCCTGCTGCAGCTGCTCACTTGGTACCTGGTGCTGACTGAGACCCTGCCGGCCAGCTATGAGCCCTTGCAAATGGGCCCCTTCTTTTTGAGCAAGGGCGGGCTGAACTTTCCCATTCCGGTGTGGGCCAACGGCCATGGCGTGGCCGCCGGCGGACTGGCACTGGGCGGCGTGGCAGCCTGGGCTTATCGGCGGTGGGCGGTGCGGCAGTTTGAAGCCACAGGGCGGGCGCGCAGCCTGGTGTGGGTGCCATTGGCCATTGCGTTGGCAGGAGCGCTGCTGGGTTGGCTGGCGGGCGGTGCGCCCGCACAGTTCAACACGCCGGTCAAAGGCGAGTTCGCCATTGAGCATGGCGGTGCGCTCACGCCCGAGTTTCTGGCCGTGTTGCTGGGGCTGACCTTCTACACCTCTGCGTTCGTGGCCGAAGTGGTGCGTGCGGGCATCCAGTCGGTGGCGGGCGGGCAGGGCGAAGCGGCAGCGGCGCTGGGCCTCAGTCGTGGTCAGCAAATGCGGCTGGTGATGCTGCCGCAGGCGCTGCGGGTCATCATTCCGCCGCTGACCAGCCAGTACCTCAACCTCACCAAGAACTCGTCGCTGGCGGTGGCCATTGGATACCCGGACGTGGTCTCCATCTCGAACACGGCGATCAACCAGACAGGTCGCGCAGTGGAGTGCATCTCTATCGTGATGCTGGTGTACCTGAGCACCTCGCTCATCACGTCGCTGCTGATGAACTGGTACAACGCGCGCGCCGCGATCAAGGAGCGCTGACCCATGGCCGCCAAGACTTTTGAGCCCATTGCCGCGCGCCCCGCACCCACGCAAAGCCGCGGCCTGGCGGGTTGGCTGCGCACCAACCTGTTTGCGGACTGGAAGACGTCGCTGTCCACCGTGCTCATTGCGGCGCTGCTGCTGTGGTACGTGCCGCAACTGCTGAACTGGGGCCTGCTCCAAGCCGTGTGGCGGCCGGATTCCGACGCGTGCCGTGCCGACGGCGTGGGCGCCTGCTGGGGCGTGGTGGCCGAAAAATACCGCCTCATCATCTTTGGCCGCTACCCGTTTGAAGAACAATGGCGCCCGCTGGTGGCCACGGCGCTCATGGTGGCCATGCTGGTGGCCAGCTGTACGCCCATCTTTTGGCGCCGCTGGCTGGTGGTGTTGTGGGCGTTGGTGCTGGGCAGCTTCTTTGCCCTGATGTATGGCAACGTGCTGGGCCTGACCAAGGTGGAGACTGACCGCTGGGGTGGCCTGCCGCTCACCATCTTGCTGGCCAGCCTGTCCATCGTGATGGCGTTTCCGCTGGCGCTGGTGGTGGCGCTCGGCCGCCGCTCGTCGCTGCCGGCCATCCGCAGTGTCTGCACCATCTATGTGGAGCTGGTGCGCGGCGTGCCGCTGATCTCGGTGCTGTTCATGGCGTCGTTCATGTTCCCGCTCTTCATGCCACAAGGGGTCACAATCGACGTGCTCATCCGCGTGCTGGCTGGCATCACGCTGTTTGCGGCTGCCTACTTGGCCGAGGTGATCCGCGGCGGCTTGCAGGCCATTCCGAAGGGACAGGTGGAGGCCGCTGCCACGCTGGGCCTGTCGTACTGGCAAACCCAGCGCAAGATCGTGCTGCCCCAGGCGCTGGCGATCGTGGTGCCGGGCATCATGAACAGCTTCATCGCCATCTTCAAAGACACCTCGCTGGTCACCATCGTCAGCCTGTACGAGCTGACGGGCTCACTGGGCCTGGCGCTCAACTCCGACGCCGACTGGCGGCCCTACAAGATCGAGGGCTACCTGTTCATCGCGCTGATCTATTTTGCGTTCTGTTTCTCCATGTCGCGCTACAGCCGCTGGGTGGAAAAGCAGGCCAATAAAGGCCGTCAGCGCTAATGCCATCCGAACCCCATTTCGCCTCCGCCATGTCTGAACCCATCATCACCTTCGACAAAGTCAACAAGTGGTATGGCAACCACTTCCATGTGCTGCGCGACATCGATCTGCAAGTGGCCAAGGGCGAACGCATCGTGGTGTGCGGTCCTTCGGGCTCCGGCAAATCCACGCTGATCCGCTGCATCAACCGCCTGGAAGAGCACCAGGAGGGCCGCTTGGTGGTCGATGGCATCGAGCTGTCGGACGACATCAAGGCCGTGGACACCATTCGCAAGCAGGTGGGCATGGTGTTTCAGCAGTTCAACCTGTTCCCGCACCTCACGGTGCTGGAGAACCTCACGCTTTCGCCCATGTGGGTGGGCAAACTGCCCAAGAAAGAGGCCGAGGCGCGTGCCATGCAGCAGCTGGAGCGGGTGCGCATTGCCGAGCAGGCGGGCAAATACCCGCTGCAGTTGTCGGGCGGGCAGCAGCAGCGCGTGGCCATTGCGCGGGCGCTGTGCCTCACGCCCAAGATCATGCTGTTTGACGAGCCCACCAGCGCGCTGGACCCGGAGATGATCAAAGAGGTGCTGGACGTGATGATCGAGCTGGCCAACCAGGGCATCACCATGATTTGTGTGACACACGAAATGGGCTTCGCCAAGGCTGTGGCCGACCGCGTGATCTTCATGGACCAGGGCCAGATCGTGGAGCAGAACACGCCCAGCGAGTTCTTCAACAACCCTCAGAACGAACGCAGCCGCGACTTCCTGTCAAAGATTCTGGGGCACTGACATCGCAACGCATTTGCCACCGACTGCTGCCGTTTGCTGCAAAAAACATAGCTGCTTGCGCTTTAATTTAAAGAGTTTTAGGTATAAATCAGGCTAAGACCCTTTGGTATCAAGCGCTAAAAGCTCTAGTTTTGATAGTGACCAGTGGATGTGCTGCTGCAGTGGTGGCGCATGAATGCCTCCAGTTCTGCGGGCGGCAGGGGGGTGCTGAGGTGATAGCCCTGTGCCTCGTCGCAGCCCTGCTCGCGCAGGAAGGCCAACTGGCATTCCGTCTCGACCCCTTCGGCCGTGGTGCGCATGCCCAGCGCTTGTGCCATGCGGATGATGGCGCTCACGATGGCGCGGTCGTTGTTGTCGTTGCCCAGATCGCGCACGAACGACTGGTCGATCTTGAGCTTGAAGATCTGGAACCGCTTGAGCTGGCTCAGCGATGAGTAGCCGGTGCCAAAGTCGTCCATCGACATGCGCACGCCACGGGCGTGCAACTGGTCCATGGTGGCCACGGCGGAGTGGGGGTCGTCCACCGCCACGCCCTCGGTCAACTCCAGCTCCAGCGAATCGGGCGGCAGGTCAAACTCGGCCAGCATGCGGCTGATCAGCTCGGGCAGTTGCGGCTGGCGGAACTGGATGGCCGACAGGTTGACGGCCATGGTCAGCCCTGGGAAGCCGCTGCTTCGCCAAGCCTTGAGCTGCGCCAGCGCCGTGCGCAGCACCCATTCGCCAATTTGCAAGATTTGCCCACTGTCCTCGGCAATGGGAATGAACTCCGCCGGCGAAACGCCGCCCAGTTGCGGGTGCTGCCAGCGCAGCAGCGCCTCCACACTGTGCACGGAGCCCGTGGACAGGCTCATCTGCGGCTGGTAGTGCAGGTGGAACTGCTCGCGTTCCAGCGCGCGGCGCAATGCGTTCTCCAATTGCAGTGCGCGCACCGATTGGGCCTGCATCTCCGGCGTAAAGAAGCGGAAAGTGTTGCGCCCGTCCAGCTTGGCCCGGTACATCGCCACATCGGCGGACTGCGTCAGCGTGTCGAAGTCAGCGCCGTCCTGCGGAAAAAGCGCAATGCCCATGGACGGCGCCATGGTCAGCTCATGGTGGTCGATCTGGTAGTGCTGGCGCGAGGCCTCTTGCAGCTTGCCGGCCACACGGGCTGCGCCGTGGGCATTGGCGCCCGGCAGCAGCAAAATGAACTCGTCGCCGCCCAGGCGCGCCACGGTGTCCTTGTCGCGCACCACGGCGCGCAGGCGACGGGCAATCTGCACCAGCAGGTTGTCGCCCACGCGGTGGCCCAGCGAGTCGTTCACATGCTTGAAGTGATCCAGATCCAGGAAGATCACGGCCAGCGGCGTGTTGTTCTGCTGTGCGAGCTGGATGGCCTGCTGGGCGCGCTCGGCCAGCAGGGCCCGGTTGGGCAGGCCGGTGAGGGCGTCGTAGTGCGCCAGCCAGTAGATGCGTTCCTGGTCTGCCTTGCGGTCGTTGATCTCGCGGTGCAGGTTGTCCACCGTCTCGCGCAGTTCACGCGTGCGGTCCTGCACCTGCTGCTCCAGATGTTCGTGCGCACGCGCCAGCGCGGCCTGGGCTTGCTTGCGCTCGGTGATGTCCATCGTGATCCAGATGGAGCCTTGCGACGGATCGGCGGGGTCGATGGATTTGCTGCGCACCTCGCAGATGACGGGCGTGCCGTCCTTGCGGCACAGTTCGACTTCGCCTTCGTACGGACTACCGGTTGCCATCAATGGGTAGCAGCGATGGCCCACTTCCTCCCAGGCTGCATCACTGGCATACCAGCGGCGCGATGAGCTGCCCATCAACTCGCCAGGCTCGTAGCCCAGCATCTGCTCGAAATGGCCATTGCAGCGGGTCAGGTGGCGATCCCGCAAGAAAACGATGCCCACCATCGCGCTGTCGAACAGCAACTGCTTCTCACGCACGGCAGCGGTCAGCGCGGCTTGGGCGCGTTTGTGGTTGTCGATGTTGTCGACGATCCAGATTGAGCCGTCGGTGGTGTCCTGCGGGTTGATGAGACGCCCGGTCAGGCTGGCCCAGAACAAACTGCCATCACGCCGGCGCAGCTGCCGCTCTACCCGAAACGATTCTCCCTGCACCAGCACCGGGTAGGCGCTACGGCCCAGTTCGCGAAACGCGTCGCGGTTGGGGTAGAACGCCTCGGTGTTCAGACCCACCAAGCGCTCGGCGCTGGCATAGCCGAAGATTTCAGCGTACCGCTGGTTGCAGCGCACCACGCTGCGCTGGCGCAAAAACACAATGCCGACGCCTGCGCTGTCGAGCAGGGTCTGTTGTTCGCGCAAGGTGCGTTGCAGGGGGGTGTCAGGTGCAACCGCCGGACGCTGCAATTCCGGGGTGCCGTACGGCGCAGACATGGAGACCGGTACAAGGCAATGGGGCCAAAAATGGCCAGATTGGCCTCGGTAATATGTACCAAATTGTAGCAGTGCCGTCTTTTCGGCGCCTGAGGGCTATCCCTCAACCGAGCGGGTGGGGGAGCTGCCGATCACAGAATGGTTGCGCAGGTAGGCTTCGAACTCGTCGGCCGGCATGGGGCGGCCGAACAGATAGCCCTGGCCTTCATCGCACCCTTGCTGGCGCAAGAATGCCAGTTGGCCCTCTGTCTCCACGCCTTCCGCCGTGGTCTGCATGCCGAGGGCCTGGGCCATGCGGATGATGGCGCTGACGATGGCGCGGTCGTTGGCGTCTTCATCCAGGTCGCGCACAAAAGACTGGTCGATCTTGAGCTTGTAGATCTGGAACCGCTTGAGGTAGCTCAGGGATGAGTAGCCTGTGCCAAAGTCGTCCATGGACAGGCGCACCCCCCGGTCGTGGAGCTGGTCCATCATGTCTAGGGCCGCCACCGGGTCATCCACCGCAGCGCCTTCGGTCAGCTCCAGCTCCAGCCGCCGCGCGGGCAGGCCAGCCTGCTGGAGGCAGCGGGTCACCATTTCAGGCAATTGGGGGTGGCGGAACTGCACCGCAGACAGGTTGACCGACACGGCCCGAAGGGGCAGTTGCAGGTCAAGCCAGCGCTTGGCATCCTGCACCGCCGTGTGCAGCACCCACTCGCCGATCGCAACGATCATGCCGCTGCTCTCCGCCACGGGGATGAACTCCGCGGGCGACACGTTGCCCAGCTCCGGGTGCTGCCAGCGCAGCAGTGCCTCTGCGCCCACCACCTGGTGTGTGGCGAGTGCCACCTGGGGCTGGTAGTGCAAGCGAAACTGGTTGCGCTCCAGCGCCCGGCGCAAGGCGTTTTCGATCTGCAACATGCGCGCAGTGCGTTGCTCCAGATCGGCGGTGAAAAAACCATGGCGGTTGCGCCCACTCTGCTTGGCGCGGTACATGGCGGCGTCGGCGCGCTGGTAAAGCGTGTCGAACGAATCGCCATCGGCTGGGTACATGGCGATCCCGATGGAAAGCGTGGTGGTCAGCTCGTAGGGGTCCATCTGAAATGGCCGTGCCACCGAGGCCAGCAGCTGATTGGCCACCTCTGCCGCCTGCGCCGCCGTGGTGGCTGGGAGCAGCACCAGAAATTCGTCCCCGCCCAGGCGTGCCACCGTGTCTTGCTCGCGCACCAGCGCTTCAAGCCGGCGCGCCACGGCCACCAGAAGAATGTCGCCAATGCGGTGGCCCAGCGAGTCATTCACGTTCTTGAAGTGGTCCAGGTCCAGAAACAACATGGCCAGGCTGCCGCCGCGCACCTGTTCTTCGGCGATATGGCGTTGTGCCCGCTCTGCCAGGAGCACCCGATTGGGCAGGCCGGTCAGCGGGTCGAAGTGCGCCAGCCGCTGGATGCGGTCCTGTGCCAGGCGCTGCTGCGTGATGTCACGCGCCAGGAGTATGAAGCGTGGCGGTGCACCCGGTACCAAGGGCTTGCGCGCGGCAGACAGTTCGAACCAGGTGGGGCCCGTATCGGGCAGATCCAATGTGAACTGGCGCCCAGTGGACCAGCCTTGTGCCTGTGCTTCGGCCAGTGCTCCCATCACGGTCTGGGCTGCTGCAGAAGGCAGTATGTCGCCCACGCGTTGGCCGATCATTTGCGCTGCAGGGGTGGTTAGCAGTTCGGCGCGCTGGCTGTGGGCGCTGTGGATGACGCCTTCCTCGTCCATCTCGAAAAGTGGGTCTGGAATGGCATCGATGGTGGCGCGCAGTTGCTGTTGCGTGGCTTCGATCACGGAGGTGCGCAGTGCCACCTGTCGCGCCAACCCGCGTTCGTGCGCTTTCAAGGTGACCAGCAGGCGGGCAAGGTAGGCCATGAGCAGGGCGAACAGCAAGCCGACGGCAGCGCGCGACGCCAGAACCCCCGGGTCACCCCATCCTCCAGCGGGCGACAGGCTCAAGGTCCACTCTCCATTGGGGAGTTTCAGGGTACGGCCGACAGCGTCTGCACCGGGAGCGGGGTCTGAGGCCGCAATCGTCTGTTCCTCTCCGCCATCGGGCCGCACACGCCAGAGCCGGTAGTGCAAGCCCCGCTCGGTGAGCTGCGGCAAGCGCGCCGCGGCCAGCACGTCTGGCAGCCGGATGGTGACGTAGGTGAAGCCCCAAAAGCGGCGTTGGCCGCGCCCGTCCTCCAGGTACACGGGCTGGCGCCCCACCACGCCCAAGCCGCCCTGGACGAGTTGCATCGGCCCTGCAAGCGTCAGTTCGCCCGAGGCG
>JBCNOJ010000419.1:0-4525 GCA_039593925.1 Acidovorax sp. | reverse complement strand
CAGCGCGAGGCTGAAGGTGGTCGGCGTACTGCTGGCGTTGGTGAGGTTGACCGTGAAGACGGCGTTATCGCCTTCGTCCACCTGGCCGCCGCTGCTATCCACTGCTGCACTGACGGTGCCGATGGTTGGTGCTGCATCGTTATCGATGATGGTGGCGGTGCCAGTTTTTCCACCAACAGTGAGGCTGAAAGTTTCAGTGGGCTCACTGACGGTGTCATCAACGGTTGGTACTGTGACCGTGAAGCTGGTGACGCCAGCCGGCACGGTGACGGTGCCGTTTGCGGCGTTGTAAGTCACGCCGTTGCTGAAACTCTGGTTGGTCAACGTGCCGTTGTAATCGCTGCCGGCAGTCGCAGTACCAGCGTTCAACGTTAGGCTGAAGGTGGTCGGCGTACTGCTGGCGTTGGTGAGGTTGACCGTGAAGACGGCGTTATCGCCTTCGTCGACCTGGCCGCCGCTGCTATCCACTGCTGCACTGACTGTGCCGATGGTTGGCGCAGCATCGTTATCGACGATGGTCGCAGTACCGGTTTTTCCACCAACGGTCAGAAAGCTCCTTGGGGTCAGTCGGGGATGGAGATGGCGCCCGCCGTGATGGCGATGGCGTTGGCGCTCACCGGCGTGGCGGCCAGCGGCGGAACATTGGCGGCCGTGATGGCTGGGGCGCTGCCCGGTGTGCCCCCGCGCGGCACGGTGCGCACCACCTGGCTGGCAGGCAGCGCCTTGCCGCTGGCGAGGTGGTCGTACACGGCATCCAGCGCGTGGTTCAGGTACACATGCAGCGGCACGTAGCGGGTGTCGTACCCCGGCAGCACCGCGGGCAGGCCGATGAAGCTGTCGAAATGCTGCGCGTTGGTCACTTCCACATAGCTCAGCTTGCTGCCAGCGCCCTCCACCTTCTTGTTCAAAGCGGCGTAGGGGCGCGATGTGTGGCTCACGGGCAGCAGCGCATCGGCCCGGCCATGCACGATGACCGTAGGCTTGCCGCGCAGGTTGCCGTTGCGGCGCGTTTCGTCCACCCCGGCCTGCAGTTTCTTGGCGGCCGCATCGGTGCCGGTGACCAGGTTGCGCAGGCACAGGGCACCCGCCGTGTTCCAGTCGGCCACGCCCGCATCAGAGAACGAAAGGAAGTCGCGCGCCGCGCCGAGCTTGCCCAGGTTGTTGACCAAGTTGATGCCGCCCGCGGGTGGCACACCGTTGCCCGTGGCAAACATGCCTGCCAGCGCGGCGGGCGCCAGGGTGGTCACGCCACCGGTGGCGGCCGTGGCGGCGTAGCTGAAGCCGCAGAGGTTGTCTTTGACGCTGGCGCGTGAGAGCGCATTGGCGAAGGTGACGGACACGGCTGGCGCCACCTCAAAGGCGGCCAGCGAGGCGTGCAGATCGTTGGACTCTGGCTCCCAGCCGTACGCGCGCAGTTTTTGCAGCGCCTCTTCGGCCTGCGCTGCCGCGCCGGACGCCGTGAGCAGGCCCGCAGCCTTGAGCGACGCGCAGCGGTTGGGCGCAATGGGCAGCGCAGCACCGGCAAAGCCTGCGGCAAAGGCCGCTGCATAGGGGCTGGTGCTGACGGATGGCGCCAGCGAAGCACACGCCTGATACAGGTTGGCGTAGGTGGTGAAGTCCACCAGCGTTTTGCCTGTGACGGCTAATTCGGTGCCGCCCCGGCGCACGGTGACGCTAGGGTTGGCCGGCATCTCCACCGCAGGCTCGGACACGGCCACGCCGCTGATGAGGCCTTGCGTGTCCTGCTCGGCGGCGGCCAGCGCGGCGCCACCGCCGTTGGAAATGCTCGATGCGATGACGATGGTGTTGGCAGGCGTCAGTGTTTTCAGACGCTGCCCGGCCGTGTTGGTGGCGCCATAACGCTGGTTGAGCACGTAGTAGCCAAACTCCACGGCCTGCAACGTGGTGGTGCCCCAGTCTTTTTCCACGTTCTGACCGGAGTGGGCGTGCTTGAAGGCGAAGCGGTTGGGCGTGGCCGTGTTGAAGGCCGCCAGCTCAGTGGCGGTGAGGCCGGCGTTGAAGGCCGCGTTCTTGCCCGCTGCGGTGGCGGTGCTGCGCGTGCCGTCCATCAGCGGCACGGTGTCGTTTTGCAGGTCGTGCGGCGCGCCGCCTGTGCCCTTGTCGGAATACGCCACGGCGCAGCCCTTCTTGAGGCCCCACTCGCCGGTGGAAATGCCGCCATACACGCCGCGCGAACCCGAGGCCGTGGCGGTGATCATGCAAGGCTTCTTGGGGTCGAAGCTGGCAGGCACCTGCACCATGAGGGTAACGTTCTTGCGGCCCGTGCCGTCGTCGGCAAATGCGATGTATTCGGTGCCGGCAACCTTGCCTTCGCTGGCGGTGACCTTGCCCTGCGCGTCCACGTTGGGACCGTAGAGCGTGCCGTAGCCGCCGGCCGCCGTCATGTCGAGCATGGCGCGGTAGTTGGTGTGGATAGCGGAGCGGCGCAGCTCGGCCGCCGTGGGCTTGAGCGGATCCGCATACGCAGGCGGGGCAGCGGCGGCCAGGCCCGAGGCGCCCAGGCCAGCCGTCAGCAGGTCGTTGCTGTTGCCGTCATAGCTCGTTTCGGCAATCGCGCCCAGGTACGAGGGCTTGGTGTTGAGGGCGGCACTGCTACCGCTGTCTCCATCACCGCCGCCGCAGGCTGCCAGCACTGCGGCAGCCATCGTGGTGGCGGGAATGAACGGACGAAAACGCAGGCTCTTCTTTCGCATGGTCATGGCTTGTCTCCTGGAGTTTTTTTGATGTCTTGTTGCACAGCACAGCTCAGCTCACCTCAAATCGCCAACGCACCCACCGCCCGACTTGTGGCCGGCAGCGGTGGGGCGGCTTCACCCCCCCGATTTGCGCGCTGCTGCTGCGCGCAAACGCCCCACCACACCCGTGGGGAAGTAATACACCGACAAAACAAACAGCACGCCCAGCCACAGCAGCCAGCGGTCGGGCGAGAGCAATGCAGACAGCCACGGGAGGCTAGATGCAGCCTCGCTGCCCAGGCGCAAGAGGTCTTGCAGGTAGCTTTGCGCCACCAGGAACAGCACGGCGCCGATGGCCGAGCCGTAGATCGTGCCCATGCCGCCGATCACGACGATGAGCAGGCAGTCCATCATGATTTCGAAGCTGAGCGAGGTGTCCGGCCCGTTGTAGCGCAGCCAGAGCGCCAGCATGGCGCCTGCCAGCGTGGCGAACAGGGCAGACAGCACGCTGGAGGTGGTGCGGTACACCACCACCCGGTAGCCGATGGCCTCGGCGCGGAACTCGTTCTCGCGGATGGCCTGCAGCACGCGGCCGAACGGCGAATTGACGACGCGCAGCAAGGACAGCACCAGCACCACGGCCACCACAAACAGCAGGTAGTAGCACAGCAGGCGCCCGTCGATCATCACGCCCAGCACGGGGTCTTCGAAGAGCTCGAAGCTCGGCGAAAGCACCGACGGCACCTTGAAGGTCAGCCCGTCTTCACCACCCGTGATGTCCGACAGCTGCGAGGCCAGCGTCTGGAACGCGGCGGCCACGGCCAGCGTGATCATCGCGAAAAAGATGGCGCGCACCCGCAGCGAGAACAACCCCACCGCCAGCGACAGCAGCAGCGACAGCACCAGCGCGCCGCCCAGGCCCACGCCCAGCGCGGTCCACGTGGGGCCCATGCGGGTGGTGGCGACCGCAATGCCATAGGCACCAATGCCAAAGAACATGGTGTGCGCAAAGCTCACGATGCCGGTGTAGCCCAGCAGCAGGTCGAAGCTGGCGACCAGCACCACGAAGATCAGCACCTTGGCCGCCACGGACAGCGCCTTGACGCCGGGGAACAGGAAGGGCGCGAACGCCAGCCCCAGAAAGATGGCCACGAGGATCACCGCCAGCACCTTGCTGCGCGGGTAGTCGCCGGAGAGAAGTCGGTTCAGCATGTTGTGGGCTCCTCTTCAGCGGTTCGCTACTGGATACACCCCTTGCGGGCGCCAGAGCAGGATCGCAACCATGAGGGCGATGTTGGAGAACAGCGCCACCTTGGGCGCCAGAAAGCCGGTGTAGTTGGCCATCAGGCCCACCAGCAGCGCGCCGATGAGTGCGCCGCCTGTGCTGCCCAGCCCGCCGATGATGATCACGATGAAGATCAGCACGTTGACCTGTGCGCCCATCTGCGGGATCACGTTCTGCTGGTACAAGCCCCACATCACGCCGCCCAGGCCGGCCAGTGCCGAGCCCACCACGAACACGCCCACAAACAGGCGCCGGATGCGGTAGCCCAGGCTCTCGACCATCTCGCGGTCTTGCACACCGGCGCGGATGAGCAGGCCCACCTTGGTGCGCGACAGCGTCCAGGCCAGCACGCCAAACACCAGCAGGCCCACGGCTACCGCCACCAGGCGGTATTTCTCGATGGCGGCATCGCCGATCAGCAGCGAGCCGCGCATGCCTTCGGGCAGTGGCAGCGGGATCTGCGCGGGGCCCCAGATGACCTTGATGAGTTCTTCACCAATGATCATGCCGCCCATGGTGATGAGGATCTGCTTGAGATGCTGGC
>JBCNOJ010000418.1:0-4570 GCA_039593925.1 Acidovorax sp. | reverse complement strand
CGACCGACACGCCGGCCGAGATCGCCGAGCTCAAGCACAACCAGCACCTGACCGCCGAGCGCGGCCGCGAGCCCGGGCTGCACCTGTCGCGCCATGGGCAGAAGGTGGCTCTGTCAGAGTGGGGAAGCGAGGTGCTGGCCGCATGCGAGCCCCTGGCCGCCGCACTGGATGCGACGCACGGCACGGGCGACTACAGCGCTGCGCTGCGCGATGCGCGGGCCCTCATGGCCGCACCGCAGCACACGCCATCGGCCCGCGTGCTGGATCACATCACGCAACAGCATGGCCACAGCTTCGAAGCCTTTGCGCGCCACCAGTCCATGGCCGCGCGCGATGCCCTGCTGGGCCTGCCCTGGAGCGCCGAGCAGCAAGCCCGCTACGTGGCCATGGCCAACGAATCGATTGCCGCGCAGAAGGCCATTGAGGCGGCAGACACCCTGCCGTTCGAAGCGTGGCGCGAACAGTACATGGCGGTGAAGGAATTGGGCTGAAGAAACCTGCCGCCATAGGATGGAGCGCCAGCGCCGGGGCTTCGCTGTGTCGCGTTGGCTGCTTTGATTTTTATAGCTGTCAGCGCTTGCTGGTAAAGCGCTAGAGGCCAAAAAGGCTTGAAATCTTCAGCCTTGTAGCTGCAGCAACGCCTCCTGCCGCCAATATTCGGCAGCGTCCATAAAGCCTTCCCACACACAGCCGTTGCACCCACGGCCGCAGCAGGTCGTGGGCTCCGGGGGCGGCTGACGCAGTGGAACGCCGGCGGCCTCGGCGCGATGGAGCAATTGCCTGAACATCGCTTGCGCGGTGGCGGCGTCCTTTGCAGGCCCGGGCAAAGGCTCGACGTGCAAAGCTGAAAGCGCTGCGCAGCCGTTGCCAGGGGGCGTGGAAGTCACGGTGCGCGGCGGCCATCCTTGCCCGCACGGGCACGGCGCACCGCGTATTGCACGATGAACCCCACACCCAGCGCCAGCGCAAAAGAGCCCACAAGCCAGGCCTGCCCCATCATTTCGCGCACGCTTTCAGAGCGCGCAAGGTGGGGCGCCAGCAGCACCACCAGGCCGATCAGGGCGCAGGTGACGCCCTTGAAGAGAATTTCCTTATCGGCTTGGCTGGCGGCGGTGCGGGAAGACTTTGGAGCGGGCTGGGGCATAGCAGATAGGGGCGCAAAATGCGCTGTTTCGGGCTGGGCAGAGACCGCGATTATCCTTGCCACCCTCAGACCCCGTGGGGAGCCTGTGCGCCCACCCCGGGGGAATGCCCCAGAAAGGGCGCAGCGCCGCGCAGCGGCACCCCCCAGAACACCGAACAAGAAAGTACCCCGCATGGCCATTCAGTGGTTCCCCGGTCACATGCACCTGACCCGCAAAGCCATCACCGAACGCATCAAGGACATCGATGTGGTGATCGAGGTGCTGGACGCGCGCCTGCCCGGCTCCAGCGCCAACCCGTTGCTGGCAGAGATCACCGGGCACAAGCCCACGCTCAAGGTGCTCAACAAGCAGGACGTGGCCGACCCCGAGCGCACCGCGCTGTGGGTGGATTGGTACAACGCGCAAAGCGACACGCGCGCGGTGCCGCTCGATGCCTCAGACCCTGCCCCCGCGCGCAAGCTCATCGATGCCTGCCACCTGCTGTCGCCCAACCGGGGCGGCATGGCCAAGCCCATGCGTGTGCTGATCTGCGGCGTGCCCAACGTGGGCAAGTCCACGCTGATCAACACGCTCAGCAACAAGCGCCAGGCCAAGACGGGCGACGAAGCCGGCATCACCAAGCTGGAGCAGCGCATCACCCTGGCCGACGACTTCTACCTGTGGGACACCCCGGGTATGCTGTGGCCGCGCATCATCGTGCCCGAAAGCGGCTACAACCTGGCCGCCAGCGGCGCGGTGGGCCGCAATGCCTATGACGAGGAACTGGTGGCGCTGGAGCTGCTGCGGCGCCTGCAGCAGCATTACGCTCCTCTGCTGGAGGCGCGCTACAAGCTTGGGCTTCCGCAGGGGGCTGTGGCAAGCATGCAGGACGACGAGCTGCTGGAGGCCATTGGCCGCAAGCGCGGCGCGATGCTGGGCGGCGGCCGGGTGAATCTGCAAAAGACGGCCGAAATCGTGATGACCGATTTCCGCACGGCCACGCTGGGCCGCATCACGCTGGAGACGCCACAGGAGTTCGAGGCCTGGCGTGCCGCCGGCCTGGCCGAGGACGCCAAGCGCCAGGCCAAGAAGGACGCCCGTGCCAAGGCCAAAGGCAAGGGTTCGGGCGTGCGGGAGCCCGCGCCCGGCAGTGGCGACGATCAGGAATGAGGTGAGGGCGGGGCGGCGGTGTCATGCCCTGCCTGTCGCGCCCGCAGCCAAGGTTGCCGTGGCAGCCTGGCTGCATCGCCCGCACCGCCCCTTGATCTCCAGGCCACTGGCTTCGAAGCCTGGCAGGTAGTTGGCTACCTGAGCGCTGAGGGCGCCGAACTGTGGGTCGTCATGCCACTCGGTGATCTCTCCGCACTGCGTGCACACCAGCATCATGCTGGGGTGGTCGTGCTCGGCATCGGTGCACACCACATAGGTGTTGGTGGCATCCACCTTGTGCACCAGGCGCTGCTCCATCAAAAAGTCGAGCGCGCGGTACACCGTGGTGGGGGCCACGCGGCCGTGGCGGGTCTGCATGTCGTCCTGCAGGTCATAGGCCTTGGCGCTGCCATGGCGGTGCAGCAGCAGCTCCAGCACCTCGCGGCGCTGTTCGGTCAACTGTGCGCCGTTGTGGGCGCAGTGCGCGCGCGCTGCTTCCAGCCACTGGTCCAGCGCCTTTGGATCGGTGGCGTCCGGCATGGGATGGGGCGCGTGGGGCACATAGGCAGCGGGGCTCTGGGCAGCCGGGGACTTTTTCTTGGCAGGCATGCGCGGCAGTTTAGCGGTGCGCGCAGCCTTGCCGGTGCAGTGCCTCCAGGCCCGGGTCAGGGCGCGATGCCCAGCCAGGCCAGGCCTGTGGGCGCGAAGCCCATGTCCAGCCGCTTGCCCACGGTGGCGGCCTTCACGTCCACTTCGGCCACCTGGCGGGCAGCGGGGTCAGACACATACAACGCATCGCGTGACTGGCTGGCCACCAGGCTGGGGAAGGGTGCGGCCGCGGGCATCTGGGCCACCACGGTGGTCCTGGCGCGGGTGGCGAAGCCGTTGCCCGGCGTGGTGAGGTGCAGGATGCCTTGGTCGTCCAGCACCGCGTAGTTCTGGCCGTTGCGGTCAAACCCGTGGGCGCGCACGGTACGGCCCTCGGCCCAGTTCACGCGCGTGATGCGGCCCGCATCGGCATCGATGGCAAACAGATGGCCTGGCGACGCCAGGCCCACCAGGGCGGCCACCTTGTCATGGCCCTTCACAGTGCCAATGCGGGCACCGGCGGGCATGTCTTCGGGGTTGGCAATCTTGCGTGCCGTGAAGGTGGCGCTTGCACCTGTGCCACTGCGGCTGATCACCAGCACGCCGTCACTGCAACCAAACGCCGTGTGCCGCGCGTTGGTGTAGCTGCCATGCAGGTCGGGGCAGGTGGGCTCGAAACGCTGGGCAAACACCCAGCCCGTCGCCGTACGGCGGTACAGCTCCACCTGAACGGGCAAGGTGCCTGCGCTGGCTGGGTCGCGGTAGGTGGTCAGCAGGTGTTCGCCGAGTGGCTCGGCTGTGCCATGCATGGGCAGGGGCAAGGGCAGACGCGCGTCGGTGCTGCCTTTGCCAATGCCCGCGTCGCTCAGCAGCACCACTTCGGCATTCTGGTTCGCTGCTGCCAGGCCATCATTGAAGAGCGCTGCCTGGGCGCCATGGGTTTCAAAGTGGGTGGGGCGCACGGCGGGCAGCCGCAGGCTCAGCAAGCGGGGCGCCTGGCGGTAGTCGTGCAGGTGGTCGCCATGGTCTTCCTGCCACAGGCCGCCATCGATGAACTGCGCCTGGTCTTGCGTGCGCTGCAGCGCAACGGCGTAGCGGCCGCCGGGGCTGGCGTACACCGCAGCGGGCGGGTGATCCAGGTTGAAGGCAGCCGCTTGCTGGCCAGCGTCCAGGTCCCAGATGCGCACGCTGGCGCTGTCCGCCTGCAGCACGGCCAGCCGGCCTGAAGAGTCGATGCGCTCGCTGGCATGGTCGTCGGAACCGGCGGCCCCGCCGCCCCCTCCGCCACAGCCGGCCAGCATTGCCGCTGCGGTGAGGGACAGCGCCGAAAGGCGCAGAAAGGTGTTTCGCTGCATTGTCTTTCCTGATGTTGATGTTACAACGTAACTGTAACACTATAACAATACAGTGGATTGACGCCGTCGTCTGCATGGCAAGGTTTGACATGGCCGGGGGGCATGTGCAGCGTGCAGTGCATTGAGGGCTGGCGTTTTGCCGATAGGTGAATCCGGGGTGCGCGGTTAGGATGGTTCTCTCCCCGCAATCCCCGCCGCTCCATGGCTCCAGCCTCTGCAGGTGTTCCACTTTCCTCCCACGAAGACGCCACCACGCGGCACCTTGTGCGTGTGGCGGGCTGGGCCGTTTTGATCATCGGGGGCGTGGTGGGGTTACTGCTGATGCTGGATGCGCCTGTTCAGCCAGCCCGGGGG
>JBCNOJ010000417.1:0-4571 GCA_039593925.1 Acidovorax sp. | reverse complement strand
AATTCGCGGGCGTTGAAGGTTTCCAGGTCTTCCAGCTTCTCGCCCACGCCGATGAAGTACACCGGCACCGGCCGCTCTTGGGCGATGGCGGCCAGCACGCCGCCCTTGGCCGTGCCGTCAAGCTTGGTCACGATGAGGCCGGTCAGCTGCAGGGCGTCGTCAAACGCGCGCACCTGGGCCAGTGCGTTCTGGCCGGTGTTGCCGTCAATCACCAGCAGCACCTCGTGGGGCGCCGTGGCGTCGGCCTTCGTCACCACGCGGCGGATCTTCTTGAGCTCTTCCATCAGGTGCAACTGTGTGGGCAGGCGGCCAGCGGTGTCCACCAACACGACGTCTTTGCCGCGCGCCTTGCCGGCGGTCACAGCGTCAAAGCTCACAGCGGCGGGGTCGCCACCTTCCTGGCTCACGATCTCGACCGTATTGCGGTCTGCCCACACTCCCAGTTGCTCGCGCGCCGCGGCACGGAAGGTGTCTGCGGCGGCCAGCAGAACGGCCGCGCCTTCGCCCGCCAGGTGTTTGGTGAGCTTGCCAATGGAGGTGGTCTTGCCCGCACCATTGACGCCAGCCACCATGATGACGGTGGGCGTGAACTCGCCAATGACCAACGGTTTCTCCAGAGGGCGCAGCAGGTCGGCCAGCGCATCGGCCAGCAGGCCCTTCACGGCAGCGGGTTCGGTCGCCTTGGCCTCCTTCACGCGGCGCTTGAGGTCGGCCAACAGGTGGGTCGTGGCCTTCACGCCGGTGTCCGCCATCAGCAGCGCTTCTTCCAGTTCGTCGTACAGCGCATCGTCGATCTGGGTGCCGGTGAACACCGTGGTGATGCTCGTGCCTGTCTTGCGCAAGCCGGTTTTGAGGCGGTCCAGCCAGCCTTTGCGTTCGGGGGCGGGCGCAGTGGTCGGGGCAATGGAGACCGGTGCGGGCACGACAGGCTGAGGCGCGTGTACCGGAGGCGTCGCCACGGGCGTGGGCACGAAAGGCGCCGGCGCCGGTGCCGGGCTGGCCACAGGCGCCGCCGGGGCTTGCGCTGGCGTATTGGGGGGCGTTTGAGGGAGCGTGGGCACCACGGGTGCTGGTGCCGGTGCAGCGACCGGGCCGGGCACTGGCAGCGCCACAGGTGCGGTGGGGGTGGGCGCCGCTGGCGCCCTTGCAGGTGCGGCCGCCGGGGTTGGCACGGGTGGCTCCGCAGGCTTGGTGCCAAACGGGTTCTTCAGCCACCCAAAGGCGGAGGTCACCGGCGCTGCAACTGCCGGGGGCAGGGCGGCAGGTGTCTGGGGTGCGGGGGCAGTGGACGCCTCTGGCGTCGGCGGGGCGGCGGTGTCCGGGGCCGGGGTGGACTCGGGGACGGGCTTTTTCTTGAAAAAACTGAACATTGGCGGGTTCTTAGAATCACCCCATTCTATGAAACGCGCCTTCACCCTACTGGCCCTGCTGGCCTGCTTCTCGTCCGCGGGTGTCCTTGCGACCACCACGCCGGTTGTTCCACCCGCTGCCGAGCCTGCTGCCAGCGCCTCTGGCGCGCAGCAGTTCACGCTCAAGAACGGCATGCAGCTCATCGTGCAGCCCGACCGGCGCGCGCCTACGGCCGTGCACATGGTCTGGGTGCGCGTGGGCTCCATGGACGAGGTGGATGGCGTGACCGGCGTGGCCCACGTGCTCGAACACATGATGTTCAAGGGCACCAAGACGCTCCCGCCCGGAGAGTTTTCGCGCCGTGTGGCGGCGCTGGGTGGGCGTGAGAACGCCTTCACCAGCCGCGACTACACCGGCTACTACCAGCAGATTCCGTCCAACCGGCTGGAGGACGTGATGAAGCTCGAATCCGACCGGTTCGCCCACAACCAGTGGCCCGACGAAGAGTTCAAGAAAGAGCTGGAGGTCGTCAAGGAAGAACGCCGCCTGCGCACCGAAGACCAGCCCCGCGCCATGCTGGCCGAGCAGCTGTTTGCCGCCACCTTCACCGCTTCGCCCTACCGCCGCCCCATCGTAGGCTGGATGAGCGACCTGGATGCGTTGACCCCCGACGACGCACGTGCCTTCTACCGCCAGTGGTACACGCCCACCAACGCCGCCGTGGTGGTGGCGGGTGATGTGGATGTGGCCAAGGTCCGCGCACTGGCTGAAAAGTACTACGGCAGCCTGCCCACGCATGCGCTGCCGGCGCGCAAGCCGCGCACCGAGCCTGAGCAAAAGGGCCTGCGCCGCATTGCCGTCAAGGCCCCGGCCGAGCAGGCCTACGTGGCGCTGGCCTTCCGAGCGCCCAGCCTGCAGCGTGTGGAGAACCTGACCGACTCTGACCGCGACGCCCTCGCGCTGATGGTGCTCTCGGCCGTCTTCAACGGCTACGACGGCGCGCGGCTCGACCGCGCGCTCACCCAGGGCGAAAACCGCGTGGCCGACAGTGCCAGCAGCGGCGCGATGGTGACAGGGCGCGGGCCCAGCCTGTTCATGCTGAGTGGCGTGCCCGCCGCCGGCAAGACCGCCCAGCAGGTGGAAGACGCCCTGCGCGCCGAGGTGACTCGTGTGGCCAAGGACGGCGTGAGCGAGGCCGAGCTGACCCGTGTGAAAACCCAATGGATCGCCTCCACCGTGTACGAGCGCGACTCGGTGATGAGCCAGGCGCAGGAACTGGGCGGCAACTGGATCCAGGGCTTCCCGCTGGACGCCAACGAGCGCCTGCTGGCGCTGCTGCGCACCGTGACACCCGCCCAGGTGCAGGCCGTGGCCGCCAAATATTTCGGCGACGACCAGCTCACGGTGGCCACGCTGCTGCCCCAGCCGCTGGATGCCCCCCGCCCGCGCCCCACGCTGCCGCCCGGCACAGCTATCCGTTGAACCCGCACCCGGGCAATTGCATATGCTGACTATCAAAAATATAGCTGCTCGCGCTTTGCTGGTAAGCGCTGGAGTCGTTTTTTATTCAAATTCTGCCTGGGCGTTGCTGCCCATTCAGCACTGGACGGAGCCGAGTGGCGCCAAGGTTTACCTGGTCGAAAGCCCCGTCATCCCCATGGTCGACGTGCAGATCGACTTTGACGCCGGCACGCGCCGCGACCCGGCGGGCCAGTCTGGCCTGGCCAGCGCCGTGGCGGCCATGGCCAGCAAGGGCGTGAAGGCGCAAGGCAGTGAGCCCGCACTGGACGAGAACGGCCTGGGCGAGGCCTGGGCCGACCTGGGCGCCAGCTTTGAGGCGGGTGCCGACAATGACGCGCTGCACTACACGTTGCGCTCGCTGACCGACCCGCCGCTGCTCGACAAGGCCGCACGGCTGGCCGCGCGCCAGATCGGCGAGCCCAGCTTTCCGGCCGACGTGTGGCCGCGTGACCGTGCACGCTGGAGCGCCAGCATCAAGGAATCGCTGACGCGCCCCGCGACCGTGGCGGCGTACGCATTTGGCTCGGCCGTGTATGGCAGCCACCCCTACGGAGTGCGCACCACCGAAGAGACCCTGGCACGCATCAACGTGGCCGACATGCAGGCCTTCCACACCCAGTACATCGGCGCCTGCCGCGCCAAGGTCAGCATCGTGGGCGCCGTGTCGCGTGCGCAGGCGCAGACCCTGGTGGCCACGCTGCTGTCGCGCCTGCCAGCCAGCACCGGCTGCGCGCCGCTGCCGCCCGTGGGCGAGATCGCGGCGCTCACGGCACCTGCCGAGCAGAACATTCCGTTCGCCTCGGCCCAGGCCCATGTGCTGATCGGGCAGCCCGGCTTTCAGCGCAAGGACCCGGATTTCCTCGCGCTGCTGGTGGGCAACCACATCCTGGGCGGCGGTGGTTTTGTCTCGCGCCTGACCAACGAGGTGCGTGAGAAGCGTGGCCTGTCCTACAGCGTGTACAGCTACTTTGCCGCGGGCCTGCACGCGGGCGCTTTCACCGTCGGCCTGCAGACCCGGCCCGATCAGGCCGCCCAGGCCGTGCAGGTCTCGCGCGACGTGATCGCCCGCTTTGTGGCTGAAGGCCCCACCGAGGCCGAGTTGCGCGCCGCCAAGGACAACCTCATCGGCGGCTTTGCGCTGCGCATCGACAGCAACAAAAAACTGCTGGGCAACGTGGCCAACATTGCCTGGAACGACCTGCCGCTCGATTACCTTGACCAGTGGACCAAGAAGGTGGACGCCCTGACCGTGGCCGACGTGCGCACCGCCATGGCCAAGAAGCTGCAACCCGATCGCATGGTGACCGTGGTGGTGGGAGGCAAGCAGCCATGAGCCGCTCGACCCTGCGGGGCAGCGCCATCACCGCCGAAATCCGCAAGGCCCAGGCCGCAGCGGCTGCTGCACCGGTAGCGCCCCCAAAGAACGGAAAGGGCAAACCCAGCGCGAACCCCGCTGTTGCCCCCAAAGGCGCAGGCGAAATCCGCATCATTGGCGGCTCGTGGAAGCGCACGCGCCTGCCCGTTGCCCAGCGCCCCGGCCTGCGCCCCACGCCCGACCGCGTGCGCGAAACGCTTTTCAACTGGCTGGGCCAGGACCTGGCGGGCTGGCGCTGCCTGGACGCCTTTGCGGGCACCGGCGCGCTGGGGCTGGAGGCCGCGTCGCGCGGCGCGGCCTCGGTGCAACTGGTTGAGAGCGATGC
>JBCNOJ010000416.1:0-4593 GCA_039593925.1 Acidovorax sp. | reverse complement strand
CCCGGTGCGCCGCATCCTGGCGCCGCGCTTTTGGGCCGGCATCATCACCATGCCGTTGCTGGCCGCCGTGTTCAGCGCCGTGGGCGTGATCGGCGGCTGGATCGTCGGCGTGGTGCTCATCGGCATCGACCCGGGCGCCTTCTGGAGCCAGATGCAAGGCGGCGTGGATGTGTGGAAGGACGTGGGCAACGGTGTGCTCAAGAGCGTGGTCTTCGGCTTCACGGTGACCTTCATTGCGCTGTTGCAAGGCTATGTGGCCAAGCCAACGCCCGAAGGCGTCTCGCGTGCCACCACCCGCACCGTGGTGATGGCGTCGCTGGCGGTGCTGGCGCTGGACTTTGTCCTCACGGCGCTGATGTTCAGTATCTGACGCTGGCAACGCCGGCAGGTGAAGAGGAATCAAAACACAATGCAACGCTCCAAAAACGATCTGTGGGTGGGCCTGTTCGTCATGCTGGGCGCGGCGGCACTGGTTTTTCTGGCGCTACAGTCCGCCAACCTGCTGAGCCTGAATTTCAAATCGGGCTACAACATCACGGCGCGCTTTGACAACATTGGCGGGCTCAAGCCCCAGGCGGCTGTGCGCAGCTCTGGCGTGCTGGTCGGCCGTGTCGAATCCATCACGTTTGACGACAAGGTCTATCAAGCGCGGGTGACGCTGTCGATGGACGAGCGCTATGTCTTTCCGAAGGACAGCTCGCTCAAGATCCTGACCAGCGGGCTGCTGGGCGAGCAGTACATCGGAATTGAAGCCGGTGCCGACGAGAAAAATCTGGTTGCTGGTGACACCGTCACAGCCACCCAGTCGGCCGTGGTCCTCGAAAATCTCATTGGGCAGTTTCTGTACAAACAGGCCGAAGACGGCAGCAAGCCCGCAGGGGCTGGTGACAAAAAATGATGACAACACAATCCACGCGCCTGGCAACCATGCCGGATAACCAACCTCGCGGCAATGCGCACTGTGCCCCTCGCAGTGCCCACTTCCCCAGCCGGATGGTGGGCTGGCTGGCTCTGTGGCTGGGCCTGTCCTTGCTCACGGGCTGTGCCACGGTGGCCAACCCTGACCCGCGCGATCCGCTGGAGTCGTACAACCGCAGCATGACCAAGTTCAATGAGCAGGTTGATGCGCTGGTGCTCAAGCCGGTCGCCATTGCCTACAAGGATGTGACCCCCGCGCCCGTGCGCACGGGCGTGAGCAACTTTTTCGCCAACCTGAGCGATGTGTGGTCCTTCGTGAACAACGTGCTGCAGTTGCGCGGCGAGGCGGCAGCGTCCAGTTTCATGCGGGTCAACGTCAACACCTTCATGGGGCTGGGCGGATTGCTGGACATTGCCAGCGAGCTGGGCATTGACCGGTACCGCCAGGACTTTGGCCTTACGCTGGGCAGTTGGGGCATGGGCACGGGTGCCTATGTGGTGCTGCCGATCCTGGGGCCCTCCACCGTGCGAGACACCCTTGCGTTGCCTGTGGACATGAAGGGCAACCTCGTGAGCTATGTCGACCCCGTTTCTGCGCGCAATTCCCTGTATGCACTGCGGGCGGTGGATGTGCGCGCCAACCTGCTGCGCGCAGGCAATGTGCTGGACAGCGCCGCACTCGACAAATACAGCTTCACGCGGGACGTGTTCCTTCAGGTGCGCAGCCAAGCGGGCCAGCCGCCGTCAGCGGCTGGCCGTGACGGCGACGACGCCAACGATGGCGTGTTGCCGCCCGAGCCCCCACCCGCCCGGTAACTTGCACGGGGCGCTGTTTCTGCAGGCCTGTTTTAACGCGGTGGATGTTGCACTTGCTTTCATTCAGCAACCGCCCCGACGCACGCCGAGGAACCCCGGCCACCACAATGAATCGATGGGGGTGTAACCCTTCATCCGAACGAAAGTAGAGGAAACGATGAACCGACGTACTCTGGGGCACATGGCCCTGTGCGCAGCTGCCGCTCTCTCGCTGGGATTGCCCCTGGCGTCCTTCGCCGCCGATGAAGCGCCAGACGCGCTCATCAAGCGCCTGTCTGCAGACGTGCTGACCACCGTGAAGGGCGACAAGGCCATTCAGGCCGGAGACTTGGCAAAAATCATTGCGCTGGTGGACACCACGGTCATGCCCAATGTGAACTTCCGCCGCATGACCGCGGCTGCCGTGGGGCCGGGCTGGCGCCAGGCCACGCCAGAGCAGCAAAAGCGCCTGCAGGATGAGTTCAAAATCCTGCTGGTGCGCACCTATGCAGGCGCATTGGCGCAGGTGAACGATCAGACCATCCAGGTGAAGCCGCTGCGCGCAGCCGCCGGTGACAAGGACGTACTGGTGCGCACCGAAATCGTGGGCCGCGGCGACCCCATTCAGCTCGACTACCGCCTAGAAAAAACGCCCGGCGAGGGCGCTGGTTGGAAGATCTACAACCTGAACGTGCTCGGCGTATGGCTGGTGGAAACCTACCGCGGTCAGTTCGCGCAGGAAATCAACGCCAAGGGCATTGACGGCCTCATCGAAACACTGGTGGCTCGCAACAAGGCCAACACGGGCGCCAAGGGCTGATCGCCTGCCTGTCTGACGTGTCACCCAGCGCCATGTCCTCATCGGGTACTGCTGCCGCCATGTTGGTTCTGCCGGCTGAACTGACCCACCGCCAGGCCACGGCGTGCCTCGGCATGCTCATGCAGGGGCTCAAGGTCCACCGTGAGAGTGCGCTGGTGGTGGATGCCCATGCGTTGGCGGTGTTCGACACGTCGGCACTGGCCGTGTTGTTGGAGTGCCGTCGAGAGGCGCTGTCGGAGGGCAAGACTTTCGCCGTCCAAGGCCTTCCCAAAGCCCTCATGGGCATGGCAGGCTTGTATGGCGTGGATGGCTTGCTCGCTCCGCAAGCAGGCTAGGCGCTCGCAGCAACCAGCGCACACAACTGCTGCACGGGCCTCCCTTGGCCCTTGGCGGCGCGGTTTGGGGCAAGGCCTTAAAATCTCGCGCTCATGCCTGCAGTCTCCTTCCAAGCCGTCTCCAAGTCCTTCATCACGCCCAAGGGCCCATTTCAGGCACTGAACCAAGTCAGCCTGGACATCGAGGAGGGCGAGTTCTTCGGCCTTCTGGGGCCCAACGGCGCTGGCAAGACTACCCTCATCAGCATCCTTGCAGGCCTGGCCCGCGCCAGCAGTGGCCGCGTGCTGGTGCAGGGCAGCGATGTGCAGGCGGATTACGCCGCCGCACGCCACAAGCTCGGCATCGTGCCGCAGGAGCTTGTGTTCGACCCTTTCTTCAATGTGCGCGAATCGCTGCGCATCCAGTCGGGCTATTTCGGCGTGAAGAACAACGACGCCTGGATCGACGAATTGCTCGAAAACCTGGGCCTCACCGACAAGGCCAACGCCAACCTGCGCCAGCTTTCGGGCGGCATGAAGCGCCGCGTGCTGGTGGCGCAGGCGCTGGTGCACAAGCCGCCGATCATCGTGCTCGACGAACCCACGGCCGGTGTGGACGTGGAGCTGCGCCAGACGCTCTGGCATTTTGTGGCCCGCCTGAACAAGGAAGGGCACACGGTGCTGCTCACCACGCACTACCTCGAAGAGGCGGAAGCGCTGTGCGGCCGCATCGCCATGCTCAAGTCCGGCCAGATCGTGGCGCTCAACCGCACGAGCGAACTGCTCCAGGCCGCGTCGGGCAGCGTGCTGCAGTTCAAAACCGATGCGGCGCTGCCTGCGTCGCTGGCGACGGTGGCGCGCGTCACCGGCCGCATCGTGCAGCTGCCCGCGCACGACGCCGCCGAGATCGAGAGCCACCTGGCCGCGCTGCGTGTGGGCGGCGTCGATGTGCACGACATGGAGATCCGCAGGCCCGACCTGGAGGACGTGTTCCTGCAGGTGATGTCGGGCACGTCGGCATCGAACATTCCGATGTCGGAGGTTGCGCTATGACCGGCTGGCAGACGCTTTTTTATAAAGAAGTGCTGCGCTTCTGGAAGGTCAGCTTCCAGACCGTGGCCGCACCCGTGCTCACCGCGGTGCTGTATCTGCTGATCTTTGGCCATGTGCTCGAAGACCATGTGAAGGTGTACGACCGCATCAGCTACACCGCCTTTTTGGTGCCGGGCCTGGTGATGATGAGCGTGCTGCAGAACGCCTTTGCCAACAGCTCATCCAGCCTTATCCAGAGCAAGATCATGGGCAGCCTGGTGTTTGTGCTGCTCACGCCGCTGTCACACTGGGCGTGGTTTGTGGCCTATGTGGGCTCGTCCATGGTGCGCGGGCTGGTGGTGGGCCTGGGCGTGTTCATCGTCACGCTGGCCTTTGCGCGGCCGGAGTTTGCGGCGCCGCTGTGGATTTTGGCGTTTGCCGTGATGGGCGCAGGCTTGCTGGCCACGCTGGGGCTGATTGCGGGGCTTTGGGCCGACAAGTTCGACCAGCTCGCCGCATTCCAGAACTTCGTGGTGGTGCCCATGACGTTCCTGTCGGGGGTGTTCTATTCCATCCAGTCGCTGCCGCCGTTTTGGCAGACCGTGAGCCATCTGAATCCGTTTTTCTACATGATCGACGGCTTCCGCTACGGCTTCTTCGGGCAGAGCGACACGTCACCCTGGCTCAGCCTGACCATCGTGGGCATCGCCTGGC
>JBCNOJ010000415.1:0-4593 GCA_039593925.1 Acidovorax sp. | reverse complement strand
CTTGTTCCAGGCCGGCAACCTGCGCGCGCTGGATGCCTACCGTACGCCGGCCCTGCACGCCAACACCCGCTTCCGGTTCACGGAAACCACGGTGATGGGGCGGCTGGGCAAGCCCATCGCCGTGGAGGTGTACCGGCCTTGCGCGGCGGGCACCTGCACCGGCATGCTGGCAGGCCTTCAAACCTTCGAAGGGCCGTACCCCGCAGTGGTGATCGTGCACGGTGGTGGCAGCAGCAAGCGGCTGCACCGTTCGGCCAGCCAATCGTTGGCAGAGGCCGGATACATGACGGTGGCGCTGGACACCACAGCCGCCATTGGCACCCACGGCCTGGACACGCAGGATGTGGTGGACTGGTTGTTTTCCAGCCCGTCGGCACCGCGCGCGGATGGCAGCCACTTCGGGTTCTGGAATCAGCTGGATACCCGCATGGTGGGCATTGCGGGCCACTCGCAAGGCGCCAGCACGGCCAGCCTGATCGGACAAACCGATTCACGCATCAGCGCCATCGTGGCGTGGGACAACCTCACCACCATCCGCAGCGGCTGGGTGGACAAGATCGGCATCGATCCCCCTGCGGGCGTGCGCATCCGCACACCGGCGCTGGGCTTCGGTGCGGACTACAACTTCACCACCGCTTCCTACACCGAGCCGCCCGAACCCGCGCGTATCAACACCCAGGGCGGCCGAGGCCGTGGGGCCGAACCCCATCCGAAGGATCTTGGTTTTCAGGAGGTGCGCGGAGCGGGGGTGGACAGCATGTTGCTGGTGCTGCGCGCCGCAACGCACCTGGACTTCTCGCTGTTTGGCGGACCTGCAAGCCGGTATGGGGAAAGTGCCATCAACTACTACACGTTGGCCTGGTTCGACCGTTACCTGAAGGGCGCGCACGACCCAGTGGCGGCGCGTGATGCCTACGCCCGACTGACGGCGCAGACCTTCGATGATTCGGCCGACCGGCACAACATCAGCCAGGGGCGGTACGACCAGGCTGCAGCCACCGCCGCCGGCTCGATCTACAAGGGCAACCTTCCGTACCACGTGCAGGGAACACCCACACGGGACCGCCTGTCGTTCTACTTCAAGTCGCGCTGTGCGATCACCCGGCCGGGCACCACGCAGCGCGTACAGTCCGAAGACATGCGCGCATCGGGCTGCCGCTAAAAGGTGAGGGGCAGAAGGGTTGGAAGAAACTGAAGGGCAGCGCCGCAAACGCTGTGCTTCAGTCCCTGCGGCGGGCTGCAACGCAGACCCGCGCTGGCCATGGGGAGACAGGCTGGGTGGCACAATCCCGAGGGCTCGCGTTCGCAACGCTTTTCCGTCCCTCAGCACCCCATGTTCACAGGCATCGTCCAAGCCACGGCAGGCATTGCCGCCATCCACGACCGCGCAGGACTGCGCACGTTCACGCTCGATTTCCCCGAGGGTTTCTGTGAGGACCTGGCCATTGGCGCCAGCGTGGCCACCGATGGTGTGTGCCTCACGGTCACCGAGATCCTCTCGCCCACGCAGGCCAACTTCGATGTGATGCTGCAGAGCCTGAACATCACCACGCTGGGCAGCTACGCGCAGGGCGACCGCGTGAACGTGGAGCGCGCGGCCAAGGACGGCGCCGAGATCGGCGGCCACCCGCTGTCGGGCCATGTGGACTTCACCGGCACGCTGATCGAGCGGCGCGAGTTTGACAACAACCTGGTGTGGCGCGTGGCCGTGCCCGAGGCGTTTCGCCGCTACATCTTTGCCAAGGGCTACATCGCCATCCACGGCGCCAGCCTCACGGTGGCCGAGGTGAACCGGCAAGAGGGCTGGTTCGAAATCTGGATGATCCCCGAGACGCGCCGTGCCACCGTGTTTGAAAACAAGAAGGTGGGCGACCGCCTGAACATCGAGATCGAGCGCAGCACCCAGGTCGTGGTGGACACCGTGCGCGAGGCCGTGCAGGACAGCCTGGGCCGACTGCAGCCGGTGCTGGAGGCGCTGCTCAAAGAAAAGGGCCTGTCGCTGGACGACTTCGTGCAGGCGCCTGTGCTACCCCACTGACCTTCCTCGCTCCCCATGTCCGTAGTCACGGTTCGCCCACTGGCGCTGAGCGACCTGCCGGGCCTGCTGGCCGTGCAGCTGGCCTGCTATGGCGAGGGTTTTGTCGAAAGCGCCGAGGTGTTTGCGCGCCGGCTGGCCAGCCCGGCCAACTGCTCGCTGGTGCTGGAACAAGGTGGAGTGGTGTGCGCTTACCTGGCGGCCTACCGCAGCGTGCGCAACAAGGTCACCCCGCTGCATGGCGACTTTGAGGCCAGCTCTGCAGCCGATACGCTGTACCTGCACGACATGGCCGTGTCGCCGGCCTGCGCGGGCCAGGGCTTGGCCAGGCAGTTGCTGCAGCCGCTGTGGGCGCAGGCCACGCAGCAAGGCTTGCGGCACAGCGCACTGGTGTCCGTGCAAGGTACGCAGCCCTACTGGCAACGCCATGGCTATGTGCTGCAGACGCTGCAAGATGCGCAGCAGCGCATAAGGCTGTCCAGCTACGGCGATGGCGCGGTGTACATGGCGCGCAGCCTTTAGTCACCGCCCCTCGTCATAATGCGCGCCATGCCCCACCGCTGGAAACCCAACGTCACCGTGGCCGCCCTCATCGAGCGCGATGGCCGCTTTCTGCTGGTCGAGGAAGAGACCACCGACGGCCTCAAGCTCAACAACCCCGCCGGCCATCTGGACCCGGGCGAGTCACCTATCCAGGCTTGCGCGCGTGAGGTGCTGGAAGAAACCGCGCACGATTTCGAGCCCACAGCGCTAGTCGGCGTGTACCTCAACCGCTTCACCAAGACGCGCACCGGCGACGACATCACCTACATGCGCTTTGCGTTTGCGGGCACGCTGGGCACGCACCACGACTGGCGCACGCTGGATACCGGTATCGTGCGCACTTTGTGGCTCACGCCCGACGAGATTCGCGCCTGCCCCGAGCGGCACCGCAGCCCGCTGCTGCTGCGCTGCCTGGAGGACTACTTGGCGGGCCAGCGGTTTCCGCTGACGCTGGTGCACACCGACATCTCGGTGACCGAACCCTCCGCGCAGTAGCACCGTAGCGCGGAGGCACAACGTAAAAAAGTTTTTGGACGGCATGTAACCCGCAACGCGCGGGGGACGAATTACCAGGCAGAGAGCGCGGCACCAGGTTGCGGCGCGATCTAACCACCTGATTGCTCATCCCTCAACGTTTACGGAGTTACCCACCATGCTGTCCACGAACACCAAGACCACTGCCTCGTTCGCCCTGTCCGCCGCCCTGCTGGCACTGGCATCCACCAGCTTTGCAGCCGACGCGCCCAAGGGTTCGAAGGGCGCGGCCATTGCCGCCAACGACAAGGTGCATTGCTACAACGTGCACGACTGCAAGGGCAACAGCGATTGCGCCACCGCGGAGCACAGCTGCAAGGGCCAAAACGCCTGCAAGGGCCATGGTTTCAAGGCCAAGACAGCGGCTCAGTGCCTGATGGAGAAGGGCACCATCGGCGATATCAAGGGATAAGGCACGAAGCCCCCCTGAGGCGCTGCGCGCCATCCCCCCAGGGGGACACCGCCAGCGCGGCGGGGCGGCCCTTGCGCGGCGGTGCTGGCATCAGGGCGTGCCAGTCTCGGCGATCATGCCCAGTGCCCGCACTTTGATACCTTGATTTCGCCATGGCACATGACCTCATAGCTACGCGCGGCATCGGCTTTGGCCTGGGGCTGCGCACGCAGCACTACGCCGATTTCCTCGCGTGCAAGCAGCCGCTCGATTGGCTGGAAATCATCACCGACAACTACCTCATCGACGGCGGCAAGCCGCTGGCGGTGCTGGAGTCCATTCGGCGCGACTACCCGGTTGCGATGCACGGCGTTGCGATGTCCATCGGCGCGTCGCAGGGCGTGGATGTGCCGTATCTGCAGCGCGTGAAGGCGCTGGCCGACCGCATCGAGCCGCTCTGGGTGTCGGACCATTTGTGCTGGACGGGCCCTGGCCCCGAGCAGTTGCACGACCTGTATCCGCTGCCTTACACCGACGAATCCGCACGGCATGTGATCGCGCAAATCCGCCATGCGCAGGATGTGCTGGGCCGCAGGCTGGTGCTGGAGAACGTGTCGAGCTACGTCCGCTACCGGCACGACAGCGCGAGCGAGTGGCAGTTTCTGGCCCACATTGCTGAGGAGGCCGACTGCCTGCTGCTGGTGGATGTGAACAACATCTACGTGAGCAGCGTGAACCATGGCTTTGACCCGCTGACCTACCTGCACGCCTTGCCTGCGCACCGCGTGCAGCAGATTCATCTGGCCGGGCACAGCGACAACGGCGACCACATCATCGACACGCACGACCACCCGGTGGCGCAACCGGTGTGGGATCTTTACGCCCAGGCCTGCCAGCGCTTTGGCGCCGTGGCCGCGATGATCGAGCGCGACGACCACATTCCGCCGCTGACCGATCTGCTCGATGAAATGGCGACGGCGCGGCGCATAGCGGCGCAGCACATGGCGTCGCCCGAACCCGCCACTACTGCAGTGATGCCTTTGGCCCCCGCAGTGGAGCCACTGCCACTGGCTGTGCTCCAGCGCCACTT
>JBCNOJ010000414.1:0-4603 GCA_039593925.1 Acidovorax sp. | reverse complement strand
AGAAGGTTTCGTAGTAGTTTGGGAAGCGGTAGGTTTTCTCAATGGCGATATTTGCGCCGTCTCCGCTCAGGCTCCAGCCTTCCAGCTTGGCAAGGCTTGCTACAACTTCAGTAGCTGTCAGCGCACGGCGGGTCTGCGCTGACCAGTCTTTTTTCTTCAACATGGTGGTGGTCATGGGTGGGCTGGGGTTTGCATGCGCGCCAGCCGCTCGGTGGCGGGCGGATGCGAGTAATAGAACTTCACGTAGACAGGGTCCGGCGTGAGCGTGGAGGCATTGTCCTCATACAGCTTGAGCAGTGCCGACGACAGATCAGCGCCGCTGGCCTGCGACACGGCATACTCGTCTGCCTGAAACTCGTGGCGACGCGACTGCTGCGAAAACAGCGGTGAGATGAAAAATGTGAACACAGGTGCAACCAGCATGAACAGCAGCAAAGCCAGAGCGTCGTTGGGTGCGGCAGCCATGGCCGGGTCCAGCGAAATATTGGGGCGCACGCCCAGTCCGGTGTAGAACCACACCTGGTTTGAAAGCCAGCCCAGCAGTGCAAAACCGGCCAGGCTCAATGCAAACAGGGTGACGATGCGCTGGATGATGTGGCGGTGCTTGAAGTGCCCCAGCTCATGGGCCAGCACGGCTTCGACTTCGCCGGGCGAAAGTTGCCGCAGGAGTGTGTCGTAAAACACCACACGCTTGGCCGCGCCAAAACCCGTGAAGTAGGCGTTGGCATGCGCGCTGCGGCGGCTGCCGTCCATCACGAACAAGCCTTTGGCCGAAAAGCCGCATCGCTGCATCAGGGCCGTGACGCGCGCCTTGAGGGAATCATCCTCAAGCGGCTGAAACTTGTTGAACAAAGGGGCGATGAAAGTGGGGTACACCACCATCAGCAGCAGGTTGAAACCCATCCAGAAGCCCCAGGCCCACAGCCACCACAGCGGGCCGGCAGCGCCCATCAGCCACAGGATCAACGCAGCAATCGGCAGGCCGATGATGGCGCCTACCGCCAGGCCTTTGAGTGAGTCTGTCAGCCACAGCCGCCAGGTCATCTTGTTGAAGCCAAAGCGCTCTTCCACCACGAAGGTCTGGTAAAGCGAAAGGGGCAGGTCGATGAGCCCACCGATGGCGGCAAACGCCACCAGCAACGCCAGCTGTTGCAGCATGCCCGGGCCCATGGCGTCCAGCAGGTTGCGGTTCAGGGCATCCAGCCCCCCCAACAAGGTCCAACCCAGCAAGACCGCAGTACCCAGCGCCATCTCCAGCATTCCGAGGCGGGTCTTGGCGATGGTGTAGTTGGCCGCTTTTTGGTGTGCGCCCAGTGCTATGCGCTCTGCAAACGGTGTGGGCACAGTAGCTCGGTGGCGTGCCACATGCCGCACTTGCCGGGTGGCCAGCCAGAATTTGAGGGCCAAGCCCAACGTCAGCGTGGCCGCAAAAGCCACGGTGAGCAGCATGGAGGGGGAGAAGTCGTCAAAGGAGGGCATGTGCGGCCGAGTTTAGGCCATCGGCGACAATGCGCGCCATGTCAGAACCCCTCAACCCTACCCCGCCCGTGCTTGCCAAATCCGACCAGAACCTCGTCTGGCTCGACTGTGAAATGACCGGGCTGGAGCCCAACACAGACCGGCTGCTGGAGATCGCGGTCATCGTGACGGGCCCCAGCCTGGAGCCGCGCATAGAAGGCCCTGTTTTTGCCATTCATCAGTCAGACGAACTGCTGAACAAGATGGATGCGTGGAACAAAGGAACCCATGGCCGCAGCGGCCTTATCGACAAGGTGAAGGCCTCCACCATTACCGAGGCCGAGGCGGAGCGCCAGATCATTGAGTTTCTGGCCAAGTACGTGCCAAAAGGAACAGCCCCCATGTGCGGCAACAGCATTGGCCAGGACCGTCGGTTTCTGGTGCGCTACATGCCCAAGTTGGAGAAGTTTTTTCATTACCGCAATGTCGACGTGAGCACTCTGAAGGAGCTGGCCAAGCGCTGGAAGCCCGAGGCTTACACCAGCTTCAAGAAAGCGCAAAAGCACACTGCGCTGGCCGATGTGTACGAGTCCATCGAAGAGCTTGCGCATTACCGCCAGCACCTGCTGGATGTCTAGGTAGGCCGACAGCGAGGAACCAGTTCTCGCGATGCCCCGTCCGGCAATTGGCCCGAGGGTATTGCGGGGAAACCCCTATCGTGCGATAATCGCTGGCTGCGCAGGAACACCACCGCGCAGTTTGTGCATCTCCCCTCACACACCGGGCTTGCCAGCCACTGTGGTCCCCACAGTGCAGATCTGGCGAATGACAGCCCACCCGCATCGGCCTGACGTTACAGAGCCAGCGCAGGTTTCGTTTGATGGTTGATGTTTTTTAACCATTAACGAAGCCAATCGCAGGCAGCGCCTGCGACCGTCTTCGCGAGAGAAAATTCATGACCGACACCTCTTTGGTGCAGGGCGACTTCGCGCCTGCAGATACCTCTATTGCTGCCGACGTTTCCGTGCAGTCTTCCCCTCTGGATGCCGTCGTCTCCGCTGCCATGCAAGGCGATGCCGAAGTGAGCGCGGAACCCAATGGCTTTGTCGAACTGGGCTTGGCCCCTGAGCTGGTGCGCGCCGTGGCCGACCTGGGCTATACGCAACCCACCAGCGTTCAGCGCAAGGCCATCCCTCTGGCCATGGGCAGCGACACCTCCAAGTTCATCGATCTGATGGTCTCCAGCCAGACTGGCAGTGGCAAGACCGCCGCTTTTCTGTTGCCTGTGCTGCACACCCTCATCAAGCAGCAGGCTGTCGCTGAGGCCGAGGAGCGTGCCGCATTCGAGCGTGCCGTGGCCGAAGCCGCCGAGCGTGGCGAGCCTGCTCCCAAGCGCGCCAAGCGCAAGGACCCCACCAGCTCGCGCAACTTCAAGGCTGCCACACCCGGCGCACTGATCCTTTGCCCCACGCGTGAACTGGCCCAGCAGGTGGCGCACGACGCCATCGACCTGGTCAAACACTGTCGTGGCCTGCGTGTTGCGAACGTGGTGGGCGGCATGCCTTACCAGCTGCAGATCGCCAAGCTGCAAAACGCCGACCTCGTGGTGGCCACGCCAGGCCGCCTGCTTGACCTGCAGCGCTCGATGCAGATCAAGCTCGACAAGGTGCAGTTCCTGGTGGTCGACGAAGCCGACCGCATGCTGGACCTGGGCTTTTCGGATGATCTGGCCGAGCTGAACCAGCTGACCAGCCAACGCAAGCAGACCATGATGTTCAGCGCCACCTTCGCGCCGCGCATCCAGCAACTGGCCATGCGTGTGATGCACGACGGTGGTTCGTCGGTGCAGAAAGTGACCATCGACTCGCCGCAGGAAAAGCATTCCAACATCAAGCAGGTGCTGTATTGGGCTGATAACGCCCAGCACAAGCGCAAGCTGCTGGACCACTGGCTACGCGACACCACGATCAATCAAGCCATCGTGTTCGCCAGCACGCAGGTGGAATGTGACGGTTTGGCCAATGATCTGCAGCAGGATGGCTTCTCGGCCGTGGCCCTGCACGGTGCGCTGAGCCAGGGCCTGCGCAACCGCCGCCTGATGGCGCTGCGCAATGGCCAGGTGCAAATCCTGGTGGCGACAGACGTGGCTGCCCGCGGCATTGACGTGCCGACCATTACCCACGTGTTCAACTTTGGCCTGCCCATGAAGGCCGAGGACTACACCCACCGCATTGGCCGCACGGGCCGTGCGGGCCGCGACGGCTTGGCCGTCACCTTTGCCGAGTTCCGCGACCGCCGCAAGATCTACGACATTGAGTCGTACAGCCGCCAGCAGTTCAAGGCCGAGGTGGTGCCCGGCATGGAACCCACACAGCGCGCTCCGCAGGCGCCTCGTGGCGGTGATTTTGGTGGCCGTGGCCGCTCGGGTGGCTATGACCGTGACAGCCGTGGCGGTGATCGCAAGTTTGGTGGCCCGGCCCGGGGTGGTTATGACCGCGGCGGGTTCGGCGGTGGTTTTGGTGGTGGTTTCGCGGGCCGTGGTGCTCCGGCCCGCGGTGAGGGCGGTGGTGGCTTTGGTGGCCGCGACGACCAAAGGGGTGGTGGCGACCGTGGCTTTGCGCCTCGCCGCGATAGCGAAGGTTACGGCCGTAAACCTGGGTTTGGCGACGCGGGACGTAGCGGGTACGCCCCCCGTGGCGACACAGGTGCTCCCCGCGGCGACTTCGCGCCGCGCAAGCCCGCGTTTTCCAAGCCCGCTGGCGGTGGGGGCAAGCCGTTTGTGGCCCATGATGCGCGCAAGCGCCCTGCACGCCCGGCGCGCTGATCGCTGGGTGAGAGACGGAGTGTATTGAGCACTCCGGCGGACTGAGGGCTGACATCGAAAGGTGCCAGCCCTTTTTTGTGCGGCGGGTGCGGGGGCGGCCTGTTTATTTGCAGACCTTGTCGTCAATAATTGCCCACGGAGGAATTTGTTGTGGTGTCTTCTCTTTCCTCGGGGGCTGATTACGAGCACATGTTCGAGTTGGCGCCCGTGTCGCTGTGGCTGGAGGATTTCAGCAAGCTCAAGCAGCTTTTCGATGGCTGGCGCGCGCAGGGAGTGAGCGACATCCGTTCATACCTGAGTGCAGATCCAGACCGCCTTCGC
>JBCNOJ010000413.1:0-4627 GCA_039593925.1 Acidovorax sp. | reverse complement strand
CCTGCACGCCCAGGCTGGTAACCTCCAGGCTCATCTCGGTGCTGTAGCCCTTGACCAGCGGCACCATGAATTCGTAGAAGGTCGCGTTCTGCTTGCGCACGTCGGTATCGGGGTGGTGGTGCGCGGCGTCGTAGGCCGATGCGGCCACGGTGGCCATGGCGCGGCAGCCTTCGGTGTAGGCGCGCATGGTCATGAGCATGCGCTTCACATCGGGGTGGTGGATGATGGGCGCGCTGGCCGCGATAGAGCCATCCACAGGGCGGCTTTGCACGCGGTCCTTGGCGTACTGCACGGCCTTCTGGTAGGCGCGCTCGGCGATCGCGATGCCCTGCATGCCCACGGCGTAGCGCGCGGCATTCATCATGATGAACATGTATTCGAGGCCCCGGTTTTCCTCGCCTACCAGGTACCCCACGGCACCGCCATGATCGCCAAACTGCAGCACGGCCGTGGGCGAGGCCTTGATGCCCAGCTTGTGCTCGATGCTTACGCAGTGCGCGTCGTTGCGCGCGCCCAGCGTGCCGTCCTTGTTGACCAGGAACTTGGGCACCACGAACAGGCTGATGCCCTTCACGCCCTCGGGCGCGCCCTGCACGCGGGCCAGCACCAGATGCACGATGTTGGCGGCCATGTCGTGCTCACCGTAGGTGATGAAGATCTTGGTGCCGAAGATTTTGTAGGTGCCATCGGGCTGGGGTTCTGCACGTGTGCGCACCAGGGCCAGGTCTGAGCCTGCCTGCGGCTCGGTGAGATTCATGGTGCCGGTCCACTCGCCCGTCACCAGCTTCTCCAGATACGTCGCCTTGAGTTCATCGCTGCCGGCGGTGAGCAGCGCCTCGATCGCGCCGTCGGTCAGCAGAGGGCACAGCGCAAAGCTCATGTTGGCGCTGTTGGTCATCTCGATGCAGGCCGCACCGATGGTCTTGGGCAGGCCCTGGCCGCCAAAATCCGCAGGGTGCTGCAGGCCCTGCCAGCCGCCCTCGGCATACTGGCGAAAGGCGTCCTTGAAGCCGGGAGTGGTGGTGACCACACCGTCTTTCCAGCTCGACGGGTTCTTGTCGCCTTCGAAGTTGAGCGGAGCCAGCACGCCCTCGTTGAACTTGGCGCACTCTTCCAGCACGGCAGCGGCGGTGTCCAGGCCGGCATCTTCAAAGCCGGGGATCTGCGCGATCTGTTCGATGTTGGCCAGGTGCTCGATGTCGAACAGCATGTCCTTGACGGGGGCGGTGTAGCTCATCAATGTCTCCAGGAAAGCGAAATTTGTTCAAAAAAAAGGCATCGCAAGCGATGCCTTTTTGCACTCGGCGGTGGGGTCAGAGCGCCTTCACCAACTCGGGCACAGCTGCGAACAGGTCGGCTTCCAGCCCATAGTCCGCCACGCTGAAGATCGGCGCTTCGGGGTCCTTGTTGATCGCGACGATCACCTTGGAATCCTTCATGCCGGCCAAGTGCTGGATGGCGCCCGAGATGCCGGCAGCGATGTACAGCTGCGGCGCCACGATCTTGCCGGTCTGTCCCACTTGCAGGTCGTTCGGGGCATAGCCCGCGTCAACGGCTGCGCGCGATGCGCCGATGGCGGCACCCAGTTTGTCGGCCAGGGGGGTAATGACTTCGTCGAACTTTTCCTTGCTGCCCAGAGCACGGCCGCCGGAGACGATGATCTTGGCAGCGGTGAGTTCGGGGCGGTCGCTCTTGGCGATCTCGCTACCCACATAGCTGCTCTTGCCAGCATCGGCAGCTGCAGCAGCCGTTTCGACAGCGGCGCTGCCACCGGTGGCAGCTGCAGCGTCAAAGCCCGTGGTGCGCACGGTGATGATTTTCACGGCGTCGCCCGATTGCACGGTGGCAATGGCGTTACCGGCGTAGATAGGGCGCTCGAAGGTGTCGGCGCTCAACACCTTGGTGATGTCGCTGATCTGGACCACGTCCAGCTTGGCTGCCACGCGGGGGGCTACGTTCTTGCCGCTGGCGGTTGCGGGGAACAGGATGTGGCTATAGCTGGAGGCGATGGCCAGCACTTGGGCGGCCACGTTTTCGGCCAGACCGTGTGCCAGACCTGCAGCGTCAGCGTGGATGACCTTGCTCACGCCAGCGATCTGGCCGGCGGCGGCAGCAGCAGCGCCCGCGTTGTGGCCTGCCACCAGCACATGCACGTCACCACCGCAAGCGGCTGCGGCCGTCACGGTGTTCAGGGTTGCGCCCTTGATGGAGGCGTTGTCGTGTTCAGCAATAACGAGTACCGACATTTAGATCACCTTCGCTTCGTTCTTGAGTTTTTCGACCAGGGCGGCCACGTCGGCCACCTTCACGCCAGCGCCGCGCTTGGCAGGCTCGCTGACCTTCAAGGTCTTGAGGCGGGGCGCCACATCCACGCCGAGGTCTTCAGGCTTGATGGTGTCCAGCTGCTTCTTCTTGGCCTTCATGATGTTGGGCAAGGTGACGTAGCGGGGCTCGTTCAGGCGCAGGTCGGTGGTGATGACGGTCGGCAAAGTCAGGGCCAAGGTTTCCAGGCCGCCGTCGATTTCACGGGTCACGTTGACTTTGTCGGCCGCCAGTTCGACTTTGCTGGCGTTGGTGGCCTGGGGCAGGTCGGCCAAAGCAGCCAGCATCTGGCCGGTCTGGTTGGCATCGTCGTCGATGGCCTGCTTGCCCAGGATCACCAGGCTGGGCTGTTCCTTGTCCACCAGGGCCTTGAGGAGCTTGGCCACGGCCAGGGGCTGCAGTTCCGCGTCGGTCTCGACCAGGATGGCGCGGTCTGCACCGATGGCCATGGCGGTGCGCAGGGTTTCCTGGCATTGGGTCACGCCGCAGGACACAGCGATGACTTCGGTCACCAGGCCCTTCTCCTTCAGGCGCACGGCCTCTTCGACGGCGATTTCGTCAAAGGGGTTCATGCTCATCTTCACGTTGGCGATGTCCACACCCGTGTTGTCCGACTTCACGCGGACCTTCACGTTGTAGTCCACCACGCGCTTGACAGGGACCAAGACCTTCATTGCTGCGGCTCCTAGAGAGTAGTTGGTTGAATTGACGTTTACGTAAACTAAAACATTCTATGCCGCACTGCAGCGTGATGACCACGCGACCCGAACACAGAAGGGATCAAGACCAAAAAAGAACGATCGTGCTTTTTATGGATTATAGGCCACGATGCGCGTCGCGTGACCAGTACCGCGCTGTCGCATGCGGCACGCGCCAGTGGCGGCAACCCCACCGCCCAAGCTTGCGCACTCAGGAGCCGCCCACATCGACCTTCCTAGCCTCTGGTGCCATGGCGGGTGGCAGGGGTGCATCAACCTGGACGTGCATGACCCGCTGCGGGTAAGGGATTTCGATGCGGTTGGCGCGCAAGGCGGCGAGGATGGCACGGTTGATGGTCGAGCGCAGTCCCAGCGAACCGTTTTCCGGGTCTGCGATCCAGAAGCCCACCGTGAACTCCAGCCCATCGGCACCGAAGGCCGACAAGGCCACGCTGGGCGTTGGGTCGCGCAGAACCCGTGGGCTGGCCAGCGCTGCTTCGGCCAGCAGTGTGGTGACCAACTCCACATCGCTCTCGTAAGCCACACTCACCACCGTGGACAGCCAAACGCGCGGGTCTGCCAGCGAGAGGTTTTCAACCCGTTGGGTAATAAGCATCTCATTGGGCACGATGGACTCGCGCCCGGTGGACGAACGCACAACCGTGTAGCGTGCATTGATGTTGGTAATGCGGCCTTCAAAGCTGTCGACGCGCACGTTATCGCCAATCCGCATGCTGCGCTCGGCAAGGATGACGAAGCCGCTCACATAGTTGGACGCCAGCTTCTGCAGTCCAAAGCCGATGCCCACCCCTATGGCGCCGCCCAGCACCGACAAGGCCGTAAGGTCGATACCCACCGCCGACAGCGCCATCATCAATCCCACGAACACCAGCAGGGCGCGCACGGCGTTGCTCACCGCCTTGCGCAAAGACAGCTCGGCGCCCGACGCCGACTGGAGCAAGCGGGCCTCAATGGCGGCGGAAATCCACAGAGAGAGCAGCAGCACGGCACCGGCGGTGATGGCGCCTTCGATCATGGTGCGCAGCGACAGCGTTGCACCACCCACCTTCCAGTGGATCTGGTCCAGCTCTTCCAGCACCAGCGGCAGCAACCCGGTGACCCAAAGCACCATGCCCAGCCATGCAAGCCAGGAGATGGAGCGCTCGATGGGCCGCACCCAGGCGGCTTCGGGGTAGGCCAGCTGCAGAATCTTCACACCGACCCGTATCACGACCAACGCGGCAAGCACCGGTATTGCTACCTGAAACACAGCAATCGGAATCCACAGCAACAGCAAAGGCCGTGCGACGTAGGAGAGGCCGAGCAGGACAAGAGGGAACAGTGCGCCGTCCAAAATGCGCGCACCGAACAGGATGGAGCGCGGGTCGCCCCGGTGCAACCCCCGCTGCAGCAAAGACACCAATCCCCAGGCCAACACCACACAAACGGCCAAGGCCATCAGCTCCAGCAGCACAGTGGGCTTCAGAAACGCCGAAACCCAGCGTCCCACGTCTTCCAGCATCGGTGTGTCCACGCCGCGCTCCCCTCTTCTCTTTTGTACTTATTGGTTCGTTTGACTTGTTGGCGGCCTGCCGGGCGGTCTTCTT
>JBCNOJ010000412.1:0-4634 GCA_039593925.1 Acidovorax sp. | reverse complement strand
CACGGTCACGGGCGTGACGGCCGGTGTGGCCGCAGGCGCCACCGTGTTCGCCTACGCGCCGCTGGACGATGGCGCCGCGCTGCGGGCCGCAGGGGCTGCGCATGTGTTTCGCAGCATGGCTGATCTGCCGGAGTTGCTGGGCTGCTGAGCGGCCCATACAGCCCGCCTCTTGCGCCGCTGCATGGGTCTTGTTAGGGCGAATTGGGCGGGTGCGCAGAGGGCTTCTAGGGCCGCGTGTCTGGCGCCGGGGTCGTGGGCACGCCCTGTTCCTCGGCGGCCTCCACCTGCACCGCCAGGGCACGCTGGTAGCCGGGGCGCTGCTGCAGCCGCTGCCAGAAGGCCTGGGTGCCGGGCCCCATCTGCGGCACCAGATCCAAGTGTTCGGCCAGCAGCAGCGTATAGCCCACCGCCACATCCGCTGCCGTGAAGCGGCCCGCACACAGGTAGTCGCCGTGTACCACGGCGGCCTCCACAGCGCGCAGCCTTGCCAGAAACCAGCGCGTGTAGTCCTCCACCACCTGCGGCTGCCTGCGCTCGGCGGGCTCAAAGCGGCCATAGCGCAGCACCAGCGTCTGCGGAAACGTCAGCGTGGCATCGCTCATGTGCAGCCAGTTCAGGTAGGCGCCATACGCCGGGTGCGTGGGCGCCACATCCAGCCCCGCGTCGGGGTGCGTGGCCGCGAGGTACTGGCACATCGCCGCCGATTCCGTCATGCGCACATCGCCCTGCACCAGTAGCGGCACCGTGCCCAGCGGGTTCTCGTCGAGGAACCACCGGGCCTTGGCGCGCGGCGGGAAGGGCAGCATGTGCAGCTGGTAGGGCAGCTGCAGCTCTTCCAGCATCCACAGGGGGCGGAAGGAGCGGGCGCTGATGCAGTGGTGGAGGTGGAGCATGGTTGCCGTGAGTCGCGTATGGATTCGCTACTCAACCAATCTGATAAAAGAAACGTGCTTAATCTGTACCGCCAGAGTTGGTGTCGCTCTCTTGAACAGCAGATTCCAGCGTCGCCTGAAACTGGTGCATGACAGCGCCGGCAACAGCTGGAGTTTGGAGGTCGCTCCAAAGACTGAGCGCATTTGGGGTTCTCGCACTCACGTGCCTGCGCAGCGCTCGGCTAAGAGCTGGGCCATAGGGCGACGGGAGGAGTTCAGCAAGTTGCCTTGGCATTCCATCGAGAATCTCTTGATGGCTAAAAGACAACGGCTTGGCGAGGTAAAGCTGCAGCAACAAGAGGCCACAGTGATAGATATCAACGCGATGATCCAGCTGCCCGAACTCGTCGCCATTTAGATATTCAGGCGGGAGCATTGATTCGTTGAGCATCGTGTTTTGTGCGTTAATTTCACTGAAAAGCTTCGCGATGCCTAGATCGGCGAGCTTAAAAGTGAAGGATGCTTCTCGACTATCCAGCGGACCAAGCTCGTCCCGGTGAGTTTGCATGAATACGTTTCCGGCATGGATGTCCTGATGAGCGTAGCCGTTAATGTGAAGAAAATGCACCGCTTGCAGCAAGCAGCGCGCGATTGGCATTAGCCACACGCGACCGTCAAAGACCTCACTATTGAGCAGAATTGATACCGGACCATTGCAACGCTCGGTGACGATATAGAAAGTAGTGTTGTATTCAAACGCCTCAACTACATGAGTTACGTAGATGTGCCTCAGGGTCATCAACTTCCCGAACTCTTGGGTTGCTGCTGCGCGAATTTCTTCGTAAGTTCCTCTAGGCTTTAGCACCTTAATCGCGAGCTCGTTGAGCCAAAGATCAGTTGCATGAAAGACGTAGCCGAATGCCCCTTCCCCGATTAGCGTTCCGAACGTGTAGGTGTTGCCGGTGGTGTCGCTGGTAATTTGCATACCTGGATACGGAAGGGCAAACGCGGGAGGCTCAGCAGGAATTGAAATCTGAGCTGAATCAGCTTTCGTGTCGCAAATTGCTTCAATTGCTGCTTCAACCTGAGCTTCGGGCGGGTTCACCAGCGATTCGGCCTCGGTGAAAAGATGGTCAAGGCTGAAGCCGCCTTCTTCAGTTGACGGAGGTTGAGCAGTCATCAGTCCATTGTAGGTACGGCTATTTGCGTGGGCCAATAGCGTCTGTATCTTCGGCTCGTCTCCGAAACTCCGCAGGCGACTGCCCCGTCCACCCGCGAAACGCCCGGATAAAACTCTTCTCATTCTCAAACCCCGCCGCCTCGGCCACCTGCTTGATGGGCCGTTGCGTGCGGTGCAGCAGCTCTATCGCGCGGGCGCGCCTCACCTCATCCTTCAAGCCCTGCAGCGTGGCACCTTCTTCCTTCAGTTGCCGGTGCAGCGTGCGTGGCGATACATGCAGCAGCGCAGCCAGGGATTCGGCGCTGTGTTGGGGCAGGGCGTGCGCAGGCTGGCCCGGCAGGGGTGCTGCCAGCAACTGGCGCACGCGCTGCACTAGCAGGCGGTCGCGGCGGTAGTGCAGCACCGTCAGCGGCAGGGCGTGCTGCAGCATCTGGCGCAGGGCCTGTTCGTCGCGGCGCAGGGGCAGGTGCAGGTAGCGGGCGTCGAAGTGGATGGCAGTGCGCGGCGCGCCAAAGGTGGACGGGCCACGGAACAGCACGGCATATGCATCGGCATGCGGCGGCGCATCAAACGCAAATTCGGCAGCGATGAGGGGGATGCGCGAGTCCACCATCCAGCAGGCCAGGCCGTGCGCGTTGCGCAATACGGAGACCAGGCAGAACTCGCGCAGCGCGCCCAGGTCGCGGGCCTCGGTGATGGCCAGGGTGGCGGTGTCGCCCTGGGTGGTGAGGCGCAGCGCAATGTCGTCCGCCAGCAGGCCGTGGTGGCGGCACCAGCGGGCCAGGGCGACCTGCAGCGTGGGCGAGCTGATGCTGGCGCGTGCCAGCATGCCGTAGCTGCCCCAGGGCAGGCGGCGGCTGAACCAGCCCAGGGCTTCATCGTCCAGCTCCTGCATGGCGGCGTCGGAGATTTGTTCCATTTGCCAGGCGGTGATGCGGGCGCTGTCATCGTGCAGCAGCTGTGGCGCAATCTGTGCATGGGCCAGGGCACGCTGGGGGCTCAGGCCGCGACGCTCGTACGCCAGAACAATGGCGCGCACAAAGGCAATGGGCGTGGCGGCGGGCGCTGTGCCGACCGTGCTGGCTGGCGCTGCCGTGGGCTCGAGAGGCGAGGGCGGGGAGTTCACGGCCGCCAGTGTGCCTGAGTTCGCTGGGAGCACTGCTTCTGTGGCACGATTTGCAACCATTGTGGCAACCTGCCCTGGTACAAGGCTTCTATGCTTGAGGGTCGTTTGCCGCCGCTGCACCCGACGCCCCTCCCCCGTATCGCACCGGGTGCTGTGGCAGACCAGGAGACAAAAAACCATGACGACCAGCGCAATCGCCGCAATGCCCCGCGGGCTGACCGAAAGCTACGCCCGGGGCACCACCGATGTTCCTCTGATCGAGCAGACCATCGGCGCCTTCTTTGCCGACATGGTGGCCCGCCAGCCCGAGCGCGAGGCGCTGGTCAGCGTGCACCAGGGCCGCCGCTACACCTACGCCCAGTTGCAGACCGAAGCCCACCGCCTGGCCAGCGCGCTGCTGGGCATGGGGCTCACCCCCGGCGACCGCGTGGGCATCTGGTCGCACAACAACGCCGAATGGGTGCTGATGCAGCTGGCCACCGCGCAGGTGGGCCTGGTGCTGGTCAACATCAACCCGGCCTACCGCACGTCCGAGGTGGAGTACGCACTCAACAAGGTAGGCTGCAAGCTCCTGGTGAGCATGGCGCGCTTCAAGACCAGCGACTATCTGGGCATGCTGCGCGAGCCGGCGCCCGAATGGCACCACCAGCAGCCGGGCCAGCTGGGCTCTGTGAAGCTGCCCCACCTGAACACGGTGGTGTGGATCGACGAAGCGGGGCAGGGCGCCGACGAACCGGGCCTGATGCGTTTTACCGACCTGCTGGCTCGCGGCAACGCGGCCGACCCGCGCCTGGCGCACATCGCAGCGACGCTAAAGGCCACCGACCCCATCAACATCCAGTTCACCAGCGGCACCACGGGCTTCCCCAAGGGGGCCACGCTCACGCACTGCAACATCCTGAACAACGGCTTTTTCATTGGCGAGTGCATGAAGCTCACGCCCGAGGACCGGCTGTGCATCCCCGTACCGCTGTACCACTGCTTTGGCATGGTGTTGGGCAACCTGGCGTGCTTCACGCACGGCGCGACCATCGTGTACCCCAATGACGGGTTTGACCCGCTCACCGTGCTGCAGACGGTGCAGGATGAACAGTGCACCGGCCTGCACGGCGTGCCCACCATGTTCATTGCCGAACTGGACCACCCGCGTTTTGCCGAGTTCAACCTGAGCACGCTGCGCACCGGCATCATGGCCGGATCGCCGTGCCCCACCGAGGTGATGAAGCGCGTGGTGGAGCAGATGAACCTGCGCGAGATCACCATCGCCTACGGCATGACCGAGACCAGCCCCGTGAGCTGCCAGAGCAGCACCGACACGCCGCTGGACAAGCGCGTATCGACCGTGGGCCAGGTTCAGCCGCACCTGGAGGTGAAGATCGTGGACCCGGACACTGGCGCGGTGGTGCCCGTCGGCCAGCGCGGCGAGTTCTGCACCAAGGGCTATTCCGTCATGCAC
>JBCNOJ010000411.1:0-4637 GCA_039593925.1 Acidovorax sp. | reverse complement strand
TGCGCGCAGCTGCAGCCGGTCGCTCTCGCGCACTGGAACATCCACCACTGCCCCGGCGTCGTAGCGCTCCGTGCGCTGTGTCAGCGCGAAAGGCTGCCCGTCGGGCGCCAGGCGACCGGGCAGGGTTCCGCCCCAGCGGCTTTCGCGCGTTGCACCTGCTGTCAACATCGCACGCGCGCCATTTTCCGCTTCCCAGAACAACCGCGGCCGGATCGTGGCACGCTCGTAGCCGGGAATGTCGGCCCAGCCGTCCCCGTCCAGATCCTGGCGGTCCTGGCGATGGTAACCACCCACCACCGAGAGGCCCCAGTGGTCGGCCAGCGGCCCGCCGGCATAGCCCGTCACGTCCTGCCCACCACGGCTGGTGGCGTTGAGCAGCATTTCGGCCTCGGCGGTTTCCTTGGGCCGGCGCGATATCAGGTTCACCACGCCACCCAACGCTGCTGGGCCATACAAGGCCGATGCACTGCCCTTGATGATCTCGACACTGCCAAGGTCGGTCGGGGGAATCTGCAGCAGTCCGATGGACGATGACTGACCGCCGTACAGCGGCAATCCATCGGCCAGCAACTGCGTGTAGCGGCCACGCAGCCCCTGGATGCGGATGTTTGATCCACCCATGCCCGGCGAGGTGTTCTGCACCCGCACGCCCGCCGTCTCGGCCACCAGCATGGAGATGTTGCCCGGCGACATCAGCAGCTTTTCCTCGATCTCCTCCTGCGATACCACGTCTACCCGGATCGGCTCGTCGGAAACGCGACGCCCTGACCGGGTTGACTGCACCATCACCGCATCCAGCTCCACGGCCTCATCGTGGTGGTCGTCGTGCGCGGCGGGCGGTTCATGCGCATTGGCCGGGGCAAAGGTGGACAGCAGGGTAGCGCTCAGCGCCAGAGCAAGCGGGTGGGGCAGCAGGGTCATGGGTCGTCAGGGCGGCAAGGCCGCGCGGTGGCGAAGTAGCCCGGCGTTGTAAACCTTGATGCGGCTACAAGGTCAAGCGCGAGGTTGCGGCTGAAGGGCCTCCAGCACCCTGCAGTCAGCCACGCGGCCGCCCGGGCAGTTGCCGATCATCCGCTCAAGTTCGGCCTGAAGCGCCTGCAGGTCCTGGATCCGGCGACCGATGTCAGCGATATGCGCTTTCACCACATCGTCCACCGAACTGCATTCGTGCTCCCGCTGTTCACCAAAGGCAATCAATTCGCGGATCTGTTCGATCGAAAAGCCCAGTTCGCGGGCGCGACGCACGAACGAAAGACGTCTCTGGTCCTGGCTGCCGTAGTAGCGGTAGTTGCCCTCCGACCGCAGCGGCGGCTGCAGCAGCCCTATCTTCTCGTAATAGCGGATGGTCTCGGCCTTGGTGCCGGTCTGGCGGGCCAGCTGACCGATGGTGAGGTGGGTGGGCATGGGCTTGACCTTGTAGGGGCTACAGGGTTGATAACGACTGTCCCACCGCTTTTCAAGCCCGGCTTACCGGGCGGGAGACACCCATGGACCACTGCTGCGGCCACAAGCGCCAGGAACTGGAAGCCTTGGCCCTCCACAGTGCGCAGCGGCGCGTACTGGTGGCGGTACTGATCATCAACCTGGCGATGTTCTTCATCGAGTTCGGTGCAGGCATCGTGGCGCGTTCCAGCGCTCTGCAGGCCGATGCAGTGGACATGCTGGGCGATGCGATCGTGTACGGCCTGAGCTTGTGGGCGGTAAACCGAGGGGCGCGCTGGGAGGCCGGTGCAGCCCTCGCCAAGGGGCTGCTGATCCTGGCGTTCTTTGCTTTCATCGTGGTGGAGGTGGTCAACAAGCTGGTCCACGGCGTGCCGCCTTCCAGCGGCTTGATGCTGGGGTTCGGCGCCATTGCGCTGGTGGCCAATCTGCTGTGCCTGGCGCTGCTGTGGCGGTTCCGCGCGCTCAACATCAACATGAAAAGCACCTTCGAGTGTTCCCGCAATGATGTCGCCGCCAACATCGGTGTACTGGTGGCTGCCGGTGGCGTTGCGCTTACCGGAAAGGGTTGGCCGGACATCGCAGCAGGCGCGGTGATTGCCCTGTTGTTCCTGAAATCTGCAATTGGCGTGATTGGCGAGGCATGGCCCGCGATACGTGCACCTTCAAAGTAGCCACCCGCCCCACCCGTAGAGTCGAGCTTGCTCGACTGAATGTCCCGCCAATCCCCAATCAACCGCTTGCCTTGCCAGGCGCCCCCAAAGAACAAACGCGCACAAGCCAATCCCGCAACGCCGCCGCAGGCGGCGAACAATGCCGCATCGCTCAATCCGCGCGCACTGCCCGCAGCAAGTGACGGAATCGATGAGAGCAGTGCTCCCATCGCGCTGCTCATTGCCAAGGGCCGCCAGCCCCACAGCCAGGGCTTCAAGGCCCCGATCAAGGCACCGGTCGCCATCGCAGGAATGGCACCCATTGGGTAGGCAAACAACAGCAGGAACAGCACGGCCAAGGGGTTAAGCACAGTGCCCGCTTTTAGTGAGACGGCGAGATAGGCAGCCAACGTACCCACCAACGGACCCACAGCCACGAAAAGGGCCCCGCCCTTGAATTGATCGACGACGCAGTCCCACGCGGAGATCCGGGCGCTCCCATCCACGCCTGCACTGGCCCAGATGCGGAACACCGCCGCAAGCACGGGAAAGATCAGGATAAGCACATAGCCTATCGGCATCTGAAGGGTGTATCTGCGTACGCCGGATCGGCGGCCATTTATACAGCCGTGCGCTTGTCGGCAGCAACGGTTCGCCGCCCTCGTGATTCAACCCACCGTGCGCCACACACGGTCGTCGCTTCCCAATTCCACAATCGCCTCTCCCGCACCCACCGGCGGTTTGACCGCCTCGGCCAGACCAACCAGGGTATAAGGCTTGCGCAGCACTACGAAGCCATGGTCGGTCTCCCGCGCCAACAGTTCGCTGTAACCGCTGGTCAGGACCACGTGCAGCCCGGGATAGGTAGCCCGCACTGTCCTGGCCAGTTCCAGGCCGGTAATGCCCGGCATTACCACATCCGAAAAGACCACGTCGTAGCGCGCATGATGCCGCTCCAGGTCGGCCAGAGCCTCTGCGCCGTTGCGCGCCAACTGCACGCCGCAGCCCAGTTCCCGCAGTGCCGAAACCGCGAATGCCGCAACATCCACGTTGTCTTCCACCACCAGCACCTTCAGGCCCTTCGCTTCCTGCAGTGCATGCAGGGACGAACCTTCCATTGAAACCGGCTCCTGGTCGGTCAGCGGCAGGTACAAGACGAACGTGCTGCCTTCGCCCACGGTGCTGGTGACATCCACCTCGCCTTCGGACTGCTTCACGAAGCCGAACACCTGGCTGAGTCCCAAGCCAGTGCCTTCACCCACACCCTTGGTCGTGAAGAACGGATCGAAAACCTGGCTCAAGACCGACTCTTCGATGCCGCAGCCGTCATCGCTCACCGAAACCGCCGCAAAGGCGCCCTTCAATGGCGGCGCGAACCGTACCGAAGGCATGGTGTCGACCCGGCGCACGCAGATGCGTACCGTGCCGTTCTTTCCGATGGCATCGCGTGCGTTCACCGCCAGATTGATCAGCGCCGTATCCAGCTGGGTCTTGTCCAGCAGCACGTGCAGCGGATCATCGGGCAGGTCCAGCTGCAATGCCACCCGGCTACCGAGCAGGGTGCGGATGATGTCGGCCAGTCCTTCCACCCCCTTGCCCAGATCGAACACTTCCGGTGACAGCGTCTGCCTGCGCGAGAAGGACAGCAGGTGCGAGACCAGGCTGGTCGCCCGGTCTGCTGCCGCGCCGATGGCTTCGATGTGCCGGCGCTGCTGCTCGTCCCGGGGTTCGCCATAGCGGAGCATGTCCACCGAGCCGGTGATGACCTGCAGAAGATTGTTGAAATCGTGCGCCACGCCGCCGGTCAGCTGGCCAATGGCTTCCAGCTTCTGCGATTGCCGCAGCTGCTCGCGTGCCCTCACCAGCTCAGCATGGGCCTGCCTTGCCTCTTCACTGATGGATTCGACCTGCCGCGAATGCTCGTTGCGCTCGGACACGAACTCGGTCTGGTCACTGACCACGCACAGAATGCCGCCCACGCTGCCATCGGCCACGCGGATGGGGGAATACGAGAAGGTCCAGAAGGTTTCGCGACGCGTGCCATCGCGGTCCATGAAGACGCGCAGGTTGCGGAAGCTGCGGTGGGTGCCGGCCATCGCATCGGCGATGGCTCCACCCAGCTCATCCCACACGTCGTGCCAGACAATTCTCACCGGCGTGGCCATTGCGCCGACCAGCTTGTTGCCCATCCAGGGCGAGAACGCGTCGTTGAAGTAGAAGAGGTTGTCCGGCCCCCACGAAATCCACAGTGGCTCCGGACAATCCAGGATCATCGTCAACACCGTGCGCAATTCGTCCGGTGCCGCCTCTGCAAGCCCGCCGTGCGCCCAGTCGCTGTCCTGCAGCAGGCGATAAGCGAAGGAGTCGGGTGAAGACACGGGCAGTTCGCTGCGGGACATGTGAAGACCTGTTGAACTATTCCTCACAGCGTCAATCATGAATGGTACAGGCAGCGTGACGAGTCGTTGGGCGCAGGGCTTGTGATGATGCTGCCACCGTCCGTTCATGTGCCAGCGACATCCGCAAGACGGCCGTGTGACTTCG
>JBCNOJ010000410.1:0-4676 GCA_039593925.1 Acidovorax sp. | reverse complement strand
TGTGCGCCTCCCAGCGCTCTTGCTCTTCGGGCGAAAGGCTGTGCGGAAAATTGCGTGCGCGATAGCGCCAGACGAGTTCAGCCAGGCGCGGGTCATCAAAGTGCGCACGCGCCTGGGCCAGCTTGTCGCCGCCCAGCGTGCGCAGGTCGTGCAGCAGGCGGCGGTCGTTGTTGCCCACAAAGCCGCCATACAAATCCTGGTCCACATCCAGCGCCGCCTCTTGGGGCCGGGTAAATACGGCGGGCCAGATGCCACTCATGTCGGGCAGGCTGCGCGCCATCTCGGCGTGCTGCGCGGCCTGGGCCACGTCAATGCCCCAGCGCTGCGCCAATGCGGGCGTAAGGGTGTTGACGTTGCCCACCACCATGGGCGACTTGTTGAGGTGGATGGTCTTGATCGGCAGGCGCGTGATCCCCTCGGGCAGATCGGCCGCGCGGGAAAACATGCGCAAGCGCAGGTCATCCACGTTCAGCGTGGCCAGCTCGCGCGGGTCGTGGGCCAGGTCCCAGGCAATCAGCTCGTTCTTGTTGGTGGGGTGGCTGGCCAGCGGCCACATGACGGCCAGGCACCCCCGCTCGGCCGGGAACATGCCGGAGACATGCAGAAACGGCCGCGCCGTGGCCGTGGTGGCGGGCAGGCGCAGTTCGGCCGCCACGCGGTCCTTCTTGTGCAGGCTGAGGGCAAAGTCAAACAACTTGGTGTTGTGCTGGCGGATGAGGCGTGCCAGGGCGATGGTGGCGCGCACATCCGACAGCGCATCGTGCGCGGCCTCGTGCAGTAAGCCATTGGCTTTGGAGAGGTGTTCGAGCTTGAAGCTGGGCAAGCCGTCTTCCTTCTTGGGCCAGGTGATGCCCTCGGGCCGCAGCGCGTACGTCATGCGCACCACGTCCAGCAAATCCCACCGGCCACACTGGTTTTGCCATTCGCGCGCATACGGGTCGATGAGGTTGCGCCAGAACATGAAGCGCGTGATCTCATCGTCAAACCGGATGGTGTTGTAGCCCACGCCAATGGTGCCGGGCTGCGCAAACTCGGCCTCGATGCGGTTGGCAAACTCGCGCTCGGGCAGGCCTTTTTCCAGGCACAGTTGCGGGGTGATGCCAGTGATGAGGCAGGACTGCGGGTCAGGCAGGTAGTCGTTGGCTGGCTGGCAATAGACCATCAGCGGCTCGCCGATCTCGTTGAGCTCGGCGTCGGTGCGGATGGCGGCGAACTGCGCCGGGCGGTCGCGGCGCGTGTTGGCGCCGAAGGTTTCGTAGTCGTGCCAGAGGAAGGTGTGTGCGTGCATGGCGAACGGGCGGTAACAGCCGTCAAATGTAACCCGTTTTAAGCTCTTTTTTGCCTCTAGCGCATGTCCATCAAGCGCCAGCAGCTATCAAATCCATAGTGCAACACACAGACACAGGGGATAAGCCGGCACACGGGACAATGCCGTCATGCATGCCATCACCCACCACCTCCGTCCGTTGGCACTGTGGCCGCTCGCAGCGGCACTTGCCCTCTCGGGATGTGCCTCAGCCACTGCGCCAGGCGCAGCCCCTGCCGCAGCCCCCCGCTCTTCCACAAACATCACACCGCCGGCAGACGCGCAGCAGGCCGACTTTGCGGCGTGGCGCGCGGATTTTGCCCAGCAGGCGCTGGCGTCGGGCATTCGACCCGAAACCGTGCGCGATGTGCTGGGCCAAGCCCAGTGGCTGCCCCGGGTGGTGGAGCTGGACCGCGCCCAGCCCGAGTTCACACGCCCGCCGTGGGCCTATCTCGACAGCGCCGCATCTGCCCAGCGCGTTGCGCAGGGCCAGGCCAAACTGGCCGAACAGCGCGCCGCGCTGGATGCCGCAGCCTCACGCTACGGCGTGCCCGCACCGGTGATCACGGCCATCTGGGGGCTGGAGAGCAACTACGGCCAGAACTTTGGCACTTTCCGCACCGTGGACGCATTGGCCACGCTGGCGTTCGACGGACGCCGCCGCACGTGGGCGCAGGGCGAGTTGCTGGCCGCCCTGCGCATCGTGGACCAGGACCACATCGCGGCCGACCGCATGGTGGGCTCGTGGGCCGGGGCCATGGGCCACACGCAGTTCATGCCCACCGTATTTCTGAACTATGCGGTCGACGCGGATGGCGATGGTCAGCGCGACATCTGGGGCAGCGTCCCGGATGTGGCCGCCTCCACGGCACATTTTCTCGCCCGTTCGGGCTGGCGCGGTGGCGAGGCGTGGGGCACCGAAGTGCGCCTGCCAGCAGGCTTTGACCATTCGCGAACCGAACTCAGCGTCCGCCAGAGCATTGTGCAGTGGGCTGCAGAGGGCGTGCAAACCATGGATGGCAAACCGCTGCCCCCGCTGGGTGAAGCCTCCATCCTGTCCCCAGCTGGCGCACGCGGGCCGGCCTTTTTGGTGGGCCCCAATTTCCGCACGCTGCTGCGCTACAACAATGCGGTGAACTACGCGCTGGGCGTGGCGCTGCTTGCGCAGCAAATTGACGGTGGGCCCGGCGTGGTGGCCGCCTGGCCACGCGATCTGCAACCGCTGTCGCGCGAGCAGGTGCACACGCTGCAAACCGCGCTCAACGAACGCGGGTTTGACACCGGCACGCCCGACGGCGTCGCCGGCCCCGCCACGCGCGGTGGATTACGGCGCTACCAGCAAAGCCTGGGCATGGTGGCGGATGGCTACCCCACCTTGGAGTTGCTGGAGCGGCTGACGGCTCAGCCCTGAGCGTCAAGGCGCGACCAGTTTGCACCCTGCGGCTCGCGCCAGCGCTGTGATCCGATGCGCATGGCCCTGAAGCGGGCTACGTGCGGGTGGGTTTGGGGGAAACGGGGATGCTGAGGATGCCGGGAACGAAGTGGATGACGGATACCGCGCAATGGCAAATTTCAAAATTCATAGCAGCTTGCGCCTGCTCCATCTCATTTTTCGTCGATTTATATTTCAAATGCTTACCTGGCAAGCGTCAAAAGCTATAAAAACAAGAGCAAGCATTTCAAATAAAAAGCCGACCGTCTTGGCGACGGTCGGCTTGTCTTGACGGCATATTCGATGGACACAGCGCGGAAGGTTTGCCCGCGCTGTGAGCATCATTCATCCCGCTTGTCAGTCTGCAGTGGCCTCTTCAGGCTCGGCAGGCTCCGACTTGGCGGAACGCTCCTTCTTCGGCAGCGGCTGAATGTCGAGCAACACCTCGGGCGTTTCCACGCCCTTGTCGTCGGTCTTCATCTCGATGTCCACCGTCAGGCGGCCACCTTCGGTCAGGCGGCCGAACAGCAGTTCGTCGGCCAGTGCACGACGGATCGTGTCCTGGATCAGCCGCTGCATCGGGCGGGCGCCCATGAGCGGATCAAAGCCCTTCTTGGCCAGGTGCTTGCGCAGCGTGTCGGTGAAGGTGACTTCCACCTTCTTCTCGGCCAGTTGCGTCTCCAGCTGCAGCAGGAATTTGTCCACCACGCGCAGGATGATCTGCTCGTCGAGCGCCTTGAAGTTGACGATGGCGTCCAGCCGGTTGCGGAACTCGGGCGTGAACAGGCGCTTGATGTCGCCCATCTCGTCGCCCGCCTGCCGCGGGTTGGTAAAGCCAATGGTCGCCTTGTTCATGGTTTCGGCGCCAGCATTCGTGGTCATGATGATGAGCACGTTGCGGAAGTCGGCCTTGCGGCCGTTGTTGTCCGTCAGCGTGCCGTGGTCCATGACCTGCAGCAGCACATTGAAGATGTCCGGGTGCGCCTTCTCGATTTCGTCGAGCAGCAGCACCGCGTGCGGCTTCTTGGTGATGGCTTCGGTCAGCAGGCCACCCTGGTCAAAACCGACATACCCGGGAGGCGCGCCGATGAGGCGGCTCACGGCATGGCGCTCCATGTACTCCGACATGTCAAAGCGGATCAGCTCGATGCCCATGATGTAGGCCAGCTGCTTGGCAGCTTCAGTCTTGCCGACGCCCGTGGGGCCGCTGAACAGGAACGAGCCGATCGGCTTGTCGCCCTTGCCCAGGCCGGAACGCGCCATCTTGACCGAGCTGGCGAGCACTTCCAGCGCCTTGTCCTGGCCGAACACCACGCTCTTCAAGTCTCGCTCCAGCGTCTGCAGCTTGCTGCGGTCGTCGTTGCTGACGTTGGCGGGCGGAATGCGCGCGATCTTCGCCACGATCTCTTCGATCTCGGCCTTGCCGATGGTCTTCTTGCGCTTGCTGGGCACCATGATGCGCTGGGCAGCACCGGCTTCGTCAATGACATCGATCGCCTTGTCGGGCAGATGGCGGTCATTGATGTACTTGGCGCTCAACTCAGCCGCAGCTTGCAGGGCCGCCGCTGCGTACTTCACGCTGTGGTGCTCTTCGAAGCGGCTCTTGAGGCCCTTGAGGATGTCCACCGTCTCGGCCACGCTGGGCTCGACCACATCGACCTTCTGGAAACGGCGGGACAGCGCGGCGTCTTTTTCAAAGATGCCACGGTACTCTGTGAAGGTGGTCGCGCCGATGCACTTGAGCTGGCCGCTGGAGAGCGCCGGCTTGAGCAGGTTGGACGCATCCAGCGTGCCGCCTGAGGCCGCACCCGCACCGATCAGCGTGTGGATTTCGTCGATGAACAGGATGGCGTTGGGCTTGTCCTTGAGCGACTTGAGCACGCCCTTCAGGCGCTGCTCAAAATCACCGCGGTACTTGGTACCTGCCAGCAGCGCGCC
>JBCNOJ010000041.1:0-17701 GCA_039593925.1 Acidovorax sp. | reverse complement strand
AACGCCGTGGCCACCACCTTGGCGCCACGGTCGTGGCCATCCTGGCCCAGCTTGGCGATCATCACGCGGGGGCGGCGGCCCTCGGTGTCGGCGAACTCGTTGATCTCGGTCTTGAGTTTGTCCCAGCCTTCGGCCGAGTCATAAGCAGCTGCGTACACACCGGTCACCTTTTGTGTGTCGGCGCGGTGGCGCCCGTAAACCTTTTCCAGAGCATCGCTCACCTCGCCCACCGTGGCGCGCAGGCGCACGGCCTGGATGGACAGGTCCAGAAGGTTGCCCTCGCCGCTCTCTGCTGCTGCAGTCAGGGCGTCCAGCGCAGCCTGCACCGTGGCAGCGTCGCGGGTGGCCTTGATCTTTTGCAGGCGGGCGATCTGGCCGTCGCGCACCTTCATGTTGTCGATCTGCAGGATATCGACCGGGTCTTCCTTCGCCAGCTTGTATTTGTTCACGCCGACGATCACGTCCTTGCCACTGTCGATGCGTGCCTGCTTCTCTGCCGCAGCGGCTTCGATCTTGAGCTTGGCCCAGCCGCTGTCCACGGCCTGGGTCATGCCGCCCATGGCTTCGACCTCTTCGATGATCTTCCAGGCCGCATCGGCCATGTCCTGAGTCAGCTTTTCCATCATGTAGCTGCCGGCCCAGGGGTCGATCACGTTGGTGATGTGGGTCTCTTCCTGGATGATGAGCTGCGTGTTGCGCGCAATGCGGGCGCTGAACTCGGTGGGCAGCGCAATGGCTTCGTCAAAGCTGTTGGTGTGCAGGCTTTGCGTGCCGCCAAACACGGCCGCCATGGCCTCGATGGTGGTGCGCACCACGTTGTTGTAGGGGTCTTGCTCGGTGAGGCTCCAGCCGCTGGTCTGGCAGTGCGTGCGCAGCATCAGGCTCTTGGGGTTCTTGGCGTTGAAGCCCTTCATGATGCGGCACCAAAGCAGGCGGGCGGCACGCATCTTGGCCACTTCCAGGTAGAAGTTCATGCCGATGGCCCAGAAGAAGCTCAGGCGGCCGGCGAACTCGTCCACGTCCATGCCCTTGACGATGGCGGTTTTCACATATTCCTTGCCGTCGGCCAGGGTGAAGGCCAGTTCCAGCGCCTGGTTGGCCCCGGCTTCCTGCATGTGGTAGCCGCTGATCGAGATCGAGTTGAACTTCGGCATGTTCTTGGCCGTGTACTCGATGATGTCGCCAATGATCTTCATCGACGGCTTGGGCGGGTAGATGTAGGTGTTGCGCACCATGAACTCTTTCAGAATGTCGTTCTGAATGGTTCCGGAGAGCTTGTCTTGGGAGACGCCCTGCTCTTCCGCCGCCACCACATAGCCGGCCAGCACGGGCAGCACCGCGCCGTTCATGGTCATGGACACGGACACCTTGTCGAGCGGAATCTGGTCGAACAGGATCTTCATGTCCTCGACCGAATCAATCGCCACACCGGCCTTGCCCACATCGCCCGTCACGCGCGGATGGTCGCTGTCGTAGCCCCGATGGGTGGCCAAGTCAAACGCCACCGAAACGCCCTGCCCGCCTGCGGCCAGCGCCTTGCGGTAGAACGCATTGGATTCTTCAGCAGTGGAAAAGCCTGCGTATTGGCGAATGGTCCACGGCCGCACGGCATACATGGTGGCCTGAGGGCCGCGCAGGTAGGGTTCAAAACCCGGCAGCGTGTTGGCGTACGGCAGGCTGGCCGTGTCTTCGGCCGTGTAAAGCGGCTTGACGGTGATGCCATCGGGCGTGACCCAGTTGAGGGCGCTGACATCGCCCCCCGGTGCCGACTTGGCTGCGGCCTTGGCCCAGGCTTCCAGCGAAGACGCGGCGAACTCTGGTGCGTTGTTGGTGGGTTTGTCACTCATGGCAAAAGCTACTCCGAAGATGTCTGGTGCGTTGTTGGTGGGTTTGTCACTCATGGCAAAAGCTACTCCGAAGATGGCATGGGGGCGTCCAACACGGCGCACACGCGGTGACCGCACAGGTGCTGTGGTGTGGCGGCGAGTTTACATCATTCATAATTATTGATTCAAAATATTCCGTGCAGCTTACAATCCACCCCATGTCTGCCCTCACCCTCACTCCCCGCGCGCTCTATGAAGAAGTGGCCGAGCAATTGCGCCAGCGCATCTTCCGCCGCGAACTGGAGCCCGGCAGCTGGATCGACGAGCTCAAGATTGCCGAGGAATTCGGCATCAGCCGCACGCCTCTGCGCGAGGCACTGAAGGTGCTGGCCGCCGAAGGCCTGGTCACGATGAAGGTGCGCCGTGGCGCCTATGTGACGGAGATGAGCGAGAAAGACCTGCGCGACGTGTACCACCTGCTCAGCCTGCTGGAGAGCGACGCCGCAGGCGTGGTGGCTGAGCGCGCCACTGAGGCCCAGTTAAAGACCCTGCAGGACCTGCACGCCGAGCTGGAAGCCGCCGTGGCGGACCGCGAGAAGTTCTTTGCCATCAACGAGCGCTTTCACATGCACCTGCTGGAGATGGCCGACAACCGCTGGCGCAGCCAGATGGTGGCCGACCTGCGCAAGGTGATGAAGCTCAACCGCCACAACTCGCTGTTCAAACAGGGGCGCATTGAAGACTCGCTGAGCGAGCACCGCGCCATCCTGGCCGCCATGGTGGCGCGCGACGCCAAGGCCACGGTCAAGGCCATGCAGGCGCACTTTGCGCAGGGACTGGAAGCGGCGACCTGATTCCTGGCACCGGAACAGGCTGGTAGCCAGACACCGGACCCAGTGGGCACCGGGTTCTACGACCCTTAGAGAGCGACTTCCACCCGGTTACGCCCAGCCGCCTTGGCCGCATAAAGCGCCGCATCTGCGCGGCTTAGCAAGCTATCAAAGTGAGAGTCGTCGGCACGAAGCACCGCCATGCCGATCGACACCGTCAGCGGTAACACCAGATCCCCCGCCGTGAACGGCGTCTGGGCGACAGCCTGGCGCAACCGCTCGCCAGCGGCCTGGGCGTCGTGCAGCTGCAGGTTGTCGAACAACACCACAAACTCCTCCCCACCTTGCCTTGCTGGCAACTCGGCCCCCCGGCAGGCCGACTGCAGCCGCCCCGCCACATGCTTGAGGGCCACATCCCCCATCTCATGGCCGTGCTCGTCGTTGATGCGCTTGAAGTGGTCTATATCCACAATCGCCACCCCGAACCCGCCGGACGCCGGGCTGGTGCGGGCCTGCTCAAAACGCTGCAGCCCCATCTCCACCAGCGTACGGCGGTTGGGCAGGCCGGTCAGGTAGTCGGTGGATGCTGCGCGCTCCCACTGGCGGCGGATACGCTCCGAGCACATCAGCAAAAACGCTGTGGTGCCAATCACAGGCAAAGTGGCGGCAACCATGGGAGTAGCGATATTCATCCAGGCGCCCGCCCCCAGTACGCTGAAGGCCGGGTTCACACCCATCAACACGAAGTAGCCCGCACGGAACAGCACAAACAAGGCGACGGCCGTGAACAGGCCAGCCATCACGCGTCGGCTGCGGGCACCATCACGGCGCTCCTGCGAAACCAGCACCACAATGCAGTGCACCATCAGCACCGACCAGACCACCGACACCGTCAGGATGCGCCCCCCGACATCGGCCGTGCCCAGAGTCAGCCAGAAGACGGCCGCCGTACCCAGCACCGCAGGCACCAAAACCCACAGCTGGTCTTTGAGTCCATAGAACTGCCGCAGAGCACGCAGATACCCGGTAAAACCGAACATCACCAGCGCGTTGGCCAAGGCCAGTGTGTAGGCAGGTGGGTTCAGCCCCTGCGCGGCAAACAGGATGGAGCCTCCGGCAAACAGCAGTGTGGCAACGCGCCAGCTGGCCGCAGCGGGCCGCATGGGCAAAGGCAGGTCCTTGTGCATCAAGCCAAGTACCCCTCCGTTTGCCAGCATCATGAGTGTGGCAATAAAAAAAATGGTGACGGGGTCCATGGGGTTTGCTGGTGCGGCGTTCGCGCGGCTATGGAATGGCGCGTATTGTGCCCATGGGGCCTGCGGCCCGCGACGCGCCATGTGGCGGCCACCCGCACTGCCTGCCCCGGCATTCCAACATTAGGAATGCACCATTTCTCACAAAGCAGTCCGTCGGATGAGTCTCCCACGCTCCTGTGCTGGCTATCATCTTCGGGTTTGCCCTTATCAGGGTCCCGACTCTCCCAGTAAGGCGCTCCGGCATGCGGAGACCCCACTGAAGCCCCGCAGCGGGCACCATGCACCAGTCAGATGACCTCAGCCACCGCCCCCACCCGAATTTCCGACGTTCAGACGCTACCGCAACTGCTGGCTTACCGTGTCGGCCAAACTCCCCAGTCCGAGGCCTATCGTGCTTATGAAATGGACCGCAAGGCCTGGCGAAGCCTGACCTGGGCGCAGACCGCAGAGCGTGTAAATACCTGGACCCAAGCCCTCGCCGCCATGCAGCTGCCTCCGGCCGCGCGCGTGGCCATCTTGCTGCCCAACGGCCTGCATGCCATGTGCGCCGACCAGGCCACGCTGGCCACTGGTGGCGTCCCCGTGCCGCTGCACGCCATCGACAACCCGGGCAGCATCGCCTACATCCTGGCCGACTGCGCGGCCTCGATGCTCATCGTGAGCCAGGCCGAGCAGTGGGAAAAGATCCGCGCCGTGGGCACGCCGTTCCCAGCCCTGCGCGCCGTGGTGATTACCGATGACGACGACGCCTTCAAGCCCACCCCGGCGTCTATCGACAGCCCGGCCGTGGGCTCGCTCGCGCAGTGGCTGACAGGGGCGGGGCAAACGGGCGCTCCTACGACCGGCATGGGCCCGGAGGCCGATGACCTGGCCGCCATCGTCTACACCTCTGGCACCACCGGCAAACCCAAGGGCGTGATGCTGACCCACCGCAACGTGGTGAGCGACGTGAAGGCCGTGCTGGAACGCATTGCTCCCACGGTGGACGACGTGTTCCTGTCGTTCCTGCCCCTGTCGCACACCTTTGAACGCACGGGCGGCTACTACCTGCCGATTGCTGCGGGCAGTTGTGTGGCCTATGCCCGTTCTGTCACCCAGCTGGCGGAAGACCTGAAGACCATACGCCCCACCGTGCTGGTGTCGGTGCCGCGCATTTACGAGCGCATCCACGCCAAGCTGATCGAAAAGCTCTCGCCCACCCCGTGGAAGATGCAGCTCTACGAAGCTGCGCAGAACAAGGGCTGGGCCCGGTTTTGTGCCGCTCAGCGCCTGCCGGCTCCCACGCCCGATGCCAGCAGCCAGGCCGCAAGCTGGATGGCCGCCCTGCCCTGGCCGGTGCTGCAGGCCCTGGTGGCCAAGCCTTTGCTGGCCCAGTTTGGCGGCCGCGTGCGCGTGGCGGTGAGTGGCGGCGCCCCGCTGTCGCCCACCATTGCCAAGTGTTTTCTGGGTCTGGGGCTGCCGCTGATCCAGGGCTACGGCATGACCGAGACCGCGCCCGTGGTGTCGGTCAACGCACTGGACGACAACGACCCCGCCTGCGTAGGCAAGGCCCTGCCCGGTGTGGAGGTGCGCATTGGCGACAACCACGAGCTGCAGGTGCGTGGCCCCATCGTGATGAAGGGCTACTGGAAGCGGCCGGAAGACACCGCGCGCATCCTGAGCCCCGACGGCTGGCTGGGCACGGGCGACCAAGCCGACATCTTGAACGGCCGCATTTACATCAAGGGCCGCATCAAGGAAATCATCGTCACCTCGACCGGCGAGAAGATTCCCCCCGGCGACCTGGAACTGGCCCTGCTGGCCGACCCGCTGCTGGAACAAGCCTTTGTGGTGGGCGAAAACCGCCCCTTCATCGCCTGCGTGGCCGTGCTGAACGCAGGCGAGTGGCAGCGCCTGGCGGCCGACCTGGGCCTGAACCCCCAGGCGGCGGACAGCTTGAACCACCCCAGTGTGCACCGTGCCGTGCTGGCGCGCATCGAAAAGAACACCGCCAGCTTTGCCCGCTACGCCGTGCCGCGTACGGTGCACCTGACGCTCGATCCGTGGACGATTGAAAACACCTTCATGACCCCCACGCTCAAGCTCAAGCGCAACAACCTGATGGCGCACTTTGCCGAGGCGATTGAGGGCATGTACCAAAAGCCGGGGCGTTGAGCCAGTCAAGACGGGTTCAGTGCACCAGCTCGCCCTCCCGGGCGTAGGCGGAGCCAAAGCGGTTGGCCAAAAAGTCGCCAAGCGCGACAGCCTCCTGCCCAACAAAGCCCTGCTGCGGCAACTTGCCTTGCGCCACCAGGTCCAGCGCCGTGCAGATGCCTGCCGCCGTGGTGAGCTGGATGGCGCTGAGCCGGTGCCCGGCCACCTCGGTGCCCACGATGCGGGCCGAATACGACTCCTGCACCAGCCGCCCGCCCTTGAGGCCTGATGCGGTCGCAAACACCACGATCACGTCCTGGTCGGTGGTGGGGATGGCGGTTTCGAGAATGTCCTTGAGCAGATCGCGCCGGTCGCGCAGGCGCAGGTCATTCAGCAGCAGCTTGAGGATGGCGTTGTGGCCCGGGTAGCGGATGGACTGGTAGTCCACCTGCCGCGCCTTGCCCGCCAAGGTTTCCGTCAGCGTGCCCAGCCCGCCCGAGGTGTTGAAGGCCTCGTATTCCACACCATCGAGCGCAAAGGTCTCCAGCCCCTCCAGCGCCGGCACGGTGGTGCGCACGCCATCCACAATGGCCTCGCAGGGGTTGCAGTATTCGTTGATGAGGCCTTCGGTGCTCCAGGTCAGGTTGTAGCGCAGGGCGCCCTGGGGGTAGCGGGGTAACGCACCCACGCGCATGCGCAGCGTGTGCAGGGTGTCAAAACGCCGGGCCAGGTCGTTGCCCACGATGCCGATGAACCCGGGTGCCAGACCACATTGGGGCATGAGCACACTGCGGGCATTGGCGGCCAGGGCGCGGATGGCCTGGGTGCTGGCCACATCTTCGGTCAGGTCGAAGTAATGCACGCCTGCGCTGGCGCACAAGGTGGCTACGGGCACAGCGCGGTGGAAGGGCAATGCGTTCAGCACGGCAAAGCGGCCGTCTATGGCGGCTTGCAGACTGGCGTCGTCCACGGTCAAACGGGTGGAGATCCCCAGCGCCGCCACCTCGGCCAGGCGGACCGGATCACGGTCCGCCACCAGGATGTCGTAGTCGCCGGAATGCTGAAGCAAAAGCGCCATCGCAAAGCCGATGTGCCCCGCCCCCAGGATAGTGATGGCCCGGCGGGCAGTGGAGTTAGAGGTAGTGGCAAAGGTGGTCATGGCAGCGCTCCCGGTAGTGCTCGCCGCATGCAGCGGCGAGGTGTTGGTGATGCCTTGATGCTAGGCAGCATGACTGTCAATGTGTAGCTCTCAAAACGTCGAAAGCAGCAGTTTGTTTTGCCATAACGGCGAATATGATGGGCGTAATGACTTTTTGGACGGAGCACCCATGACCCAGCCCCTGGATGAGACCGACCGGCAACTGCTCAGCCTGTTGCAGGCCAACGCGCGCGAGGGCACGGCCCAGCTCGCCCGCAAGCTGGGGCTGGCCCGCACCACCGTGGTGGCGCGCATTGCGCGGCTGGAGCGATCCGGTGTGGTCGCGGGCTATGGGGTGCGGCTGGGGCGGCGGCTGGATGCCACCACTGTGCGGGCTTGGTGCAGCATCAGCGTGCTGCCCAAGACAGCGCCCGCCGTGCTGCGCGCGCTGGAGGCCATGGCCGAGGTCGAAGAGGTGTCGGCTGTGAGCGGGCCGTTTGACTACCTGGTGTTCTTGCGTTGCGCGAGCCACGAGCAGCTTGATACCCTGCTCGACAAGGTGGGCCAACTGGACGGCGTGCACCAGACGCAGACCAGCATCGTGCTCAGCCGCAAGATCGACCGGCGAAGTATTGGGTGACATCCCCCTGAGCGGCTGCGCCGCTTCCCCCTTCTCTCGATTCGCTGCGCAAATCGGGAAGGGGGACGATGCCCTCGCTGCGGGGCGGCCCTTGCTAGGCATCCCTGGCCTGGGCCGCGCCAGTCACGACCTGCGCGCCCGCGAGGCACTCGACAGCTATCTTTTTCGGAGCTGCCAGCGCTTTTTACATAAGCGCCAGAAGCCGATTTCACTCAAAAATCTAACAAACTCAGGCCTCAAACTGCGTCGGATTCTTGCCCCGGATAGGCGCATAAAACGCCTTGATGCTCGCCATGTCGCGCTCCACATCGCCCGTGGGCTCGAACACCGGACCCAGGCCGCCGACCTTGCGGCCGTAGTCCACAAACGCCAGCACGATGGGAACACCCGCCTGCTGGGCGATGAAGTAAAAGCCCGTCTTCCAGTGCCGCGTTTTGCCCCGCGTGCCCTCGGGCGGCACGATGAGCTGCATGGGGCCGTCGGCATCGCGCATGGCCCGGGCCGAGCTGGCGACCAGGTTGTTGGCCTGGCTGCGGTCCACCGGGATGCCGCCCAGCCAGCGCATCACCCCGCCAAACGGCGCCTTGAACAGGCTGTGTTTGCCCATCCAGTACACCCGTAGCCGCAGCGAAAACGCCAGCATCAGCGTGTACGGCAAGTCCCAGTTGCTGGTGTGCGGCGCGGCAATGAGCACGCTTTTGGCGGCGTGGGCAGGCAAGGCGCCTTCCACTTTCCAGCCGGTAACGCGCAGGGTGAAGCGGGAAAAAGCGCGCAGGAGCGTGTTGACAACTGGCGTGTCAAAAATGGTGTGGTGCATGGAAAGGAGACGAACGGAACAGCGCCCGTGGCAGCGGCGCCGGAGAAAAAAGCGCGCGCAGTATCGCCGATGGCGCCTATGCCCCGGGTTGAGGCAGGGCAAACAGCCCTCTCGGCCATGCCAGCGGCGCGACATTGTCAACAAGCTTCACCGCGGCCCCGCCATGGTCAAAAAAGCCTGGCTTTTCCGGGGCGGACGCCCAGAATCGGCGGCAGACCAAGGCCCCCCTTCAGTTGCCAGCCACCATGCGCCCCGCCACGCAATACTCCGATACGACTTACCAGGACCGCAAGCGGTATGCCTGGCTGCTGTCGCTGCTGGTGCCATGCACAGTCGCGGTGGGCCCGGCGCTGATGGTCTGGACTGGCGAACCCCTGGCGCTGTGGGTTCCCGTGGCGTTCTTCTACCTTGTGGCGCCTTTGCTGGACTGGCTGCTGGGCACGGACGAAAGCAACCCACCCGAATCTGCTGTACCCGAATTGGAGCGCGACCGTTATTACCGCCGCATCACGTATCTGCTGGTTCCGGTGCTGTGGGTTGCCTTCATCTTCAGTGCCTGGTTTGTCGCCACCCAGGCCTTGCCCTGGCACGGCGTGCTGGCGATGGTGTTGACCACCGGCGCGGTGGGCGGCTTCTGCATCAACCTTGGGCATGAGCTGGGTCACAAGAATTCTGCGGTGGAGCGCTGGCTCGCCAAGCTGGTGCTGGCGCCCACGGCCTATGGGCATTTCTTTATCGAACACAACCGGGGCCACCACCGCGACGTGGCCACGCCGGCCGACCCAGCCTCGTCGCGCATGGGCGAGTCGATTTACCGGTTTGTGCTGCGTGAAATGCCGGGCGCCCTGCGCCGCGCCTGGGCCCTGGAGAAGGACCGCCTGGCAAGGGAGCAAAAGCCCTTGCTCTCGTGGCACAACGAAATCCTGCAACCCGCCGCTGTCACCACCATGCTGTGGGCCGCGCTGGCTTTCTGGCTGGGGCCAGCCGTGCTGCCGTTTCTGGTGGTGGCATCGTTTTGGGCCAACTTCCAGCTCACCTCAGCCAACTATGTGGAGCACTACGGTTTGCTGCGCTCGCGCGACGCCGCCGGGCGCTATGAGCCTTGCCAACCGCACCATTCTTGGAACAGCAACCACCTATTCTCCAACTGGGCACTGTTTCACCTGCAACGCCACTCCGACCACCACGCCCATCCGCTGCGGCGCTACCAGTCGCTGCGTCACTTTGACCAGGTGCCGCAACTCCCCATCGGCTACTTCGGCATGTTCACGCTGGCCTACCTTCCGCCACTGTGGCGCCGCGTGATGGACCCCCGCCTGCTGGCGCAAACCGGCCGCAATGCCGACCGCATCAACATCGACCCGCGCCAACGTGTCAGCGTGGTGCAGCGCTACGGCCTGCGTGAGGCGCACAGCGCAGAGTGAGCAGCGCCGGCCCCTGCATGCCGCGGTGGATGAGGGCAGAAAACATCAAGTTTGATAGCTGCCAGCGCTTACCCCATAAGCGCTAGAGTCGATTTTTATATAGAAACCTGCGCCAACACCCATTGCCCAGGCGGTGGGATAATCGCGGCCTCGTACGGGCAGCCTTTGCTGCTCCGCCCTCTCCTTCCGTCCCCGCCCCCTGATTTCCCGTGCACCCCACTTTGAGCCCCTGGCGCATGTCCGTCGCGCCCATGATGGATTGGACTGACCGCCACTGCCGCTACTTTCACCGGCTGCTGACGCGCCACACCCTGGTGTACACCGAGATGGTGAACGCGGGCGGCATCCTGTACGGCGGCACCGAGCGGCACCTGCGCTACAACGCCGAAGAGCACCCCGTCGCCCTGCAACTGGGCGGCAACGAGCCCGACAAGCTGGCCCAGGCCGCCAAGCTGGGCGAGGAATGGGGCTACGACGAAATCAACCTGAACTGCGGCTGCCCCAGCGACCGCGTACAGCGCGGCGCGTTTGGTGCCAGCCTGATGAAGGCGCCCCAGTTGGTGGCCGACTGTGTGAAGGCCATGAAGGATGTGGTGAGCGTTCCGGTCACCGTCAAGCACCGCATTGGCATCGACAAAGTGGAGGACTACGGGTTTGTGCGCGACTTCATCGGCACTGTGGCGGACGCTGGCTGCACCGTGTTCATCGTGCATGCCCGCAACGCCTGGCTCCAGGGCCTGAGCCCGAAGGAAAACCGCGACATCCCGCCCCTGCGCTACGAGGTGGTGCACCGCCTCAAGGACGAGTTTCCGCAGTTCACCATCGCCATCAACGGCGGCATCACCACCGATGCCGTGGTGCAGGAGCAGCTCACGCACCTGGACGGCGTGATGATCGGCCGCGAGGCGTACCACAACCCCTGGTGGCTGGCACGGTGGGACGCGCTTTACTACGGCGGCGCCCCCTGCCCATTGACCCGCGAGGAAGTGGAACTGGCCATGGTCGAATACATGGAGCGAGAGGCCGCCCAGCAAGGCACCCCCTGGCCCCACATCGCCCGCCACATGCTGGGCCTGCGCCACAGCCTGCCCGGCGCCCGCATCTGGCGCCAGGTGTGGAGCAACCACCTGCTCAAGGACCGCCCCGCGCGGGAGGTGCATGCGCTGGCGATGGAGTCGTACGCGACGCTGGCGCATGGACACCCGGCTGAGCCCTTCGCAGCGGCTGCAGACGCCAGTTAACGACGAAGTGCTGGGTTACCTACACCCGCCGCCCCACCCACACCGCCAAAGGCTCCGGCCGGCCAAACAGGTAACCCTGCAGGCATTCGCACTGGTTTTCCACCAAAAAATCGGCCTGTGCGCGGGTCTCAACGCCTTCGGCCACTACGCGCAGGTTGAGGTGGCTGGCCACTGAGAGGATGGATTGCACGATGGCGGTGTCGCTGGGGTCGCCGGGCGTGTCTTGCACAAAACTCTTGTCGATCTTGAGCTCGAACAGCGGAAGCCGCTTGAGGTAGGCCAGGCTGGAATAGCCGGTGCCAAAGTCGTCGATCGAAAACCGCACACCCAGGCCCACGATTTCGGTCATGCGGGCAATGGTGTCGTCAAGGTTTTCGATGAGCAGGCTTTCGGTTACTTCCAGAATCAGGTTGGCAGGGTCGGCGCCGGTGTGGGCCAGCACGTGGCGCACGCGCTCCACAAAATCGTCTTGGCGGAACTGCCTCTCGCTCACGTTCACCGAAAGCGACAACGCTTGTCCAGAGGCCTGAAGCCGGGCCAGCGTCTCGCACGCTTGCTGAATCATCCAGTCACCCAGGCGCAGGATGAGGCCCGAGGCCTCCGCAATGGGGATAAATCGGCTGGGCGGCACGTTGCCCCGCACCGGATGGCTCCATCGCATCAGCAGTTCGCCTCCCACCACCTTGCCGGCGGCGTCCACCTGGCTTTGCACATAGGCTGCGATCTGGCCGTCGGCATGGGCCTTCTTCAGGTCCTGCTCCAGCGCCAGACGTTCCTGGACGTCGGCCTGCATGGCCGCTTCATAAAAGCGAATCCGGTTGCGGCCCAGGTCCTTGGCGCGGTACATGGCGGTGTCGGCCTCGCGCAGCAGGTCTTCCACACCTTCGCCGCGCTTGGGAAACAAGGTGATGCCGATGCTGCCGGTGGCACTGTAGAGGTGTGTGTCGATGGCGTACGGCGCCTCGAGCGCAGTGCGCAGTTCTTCGGCCACCAATAGCGCCGCACGGCCCGCGGTTTCCACATCGGCGGCCAGGTTGTGCATCAGCATCACGAACTCGTCCCCGCCCAGGCGAGCCACGGTGTCCCCGGCGCGCAGATGGCGCTGCAAGCGCTGGGCCACCTGCACAAGCAGCGCATCGCCCACCGTGTGGCCGCGCGCGTCGTTGATCTGCTTGAAGTCGTCCAGGTCGAGGTACAGAACGGCGCCCACTTGGGCGGTTGTCTGGGCGTTGACCAGCGCGTGGTCCATGCGGTCCAGCAGCATGCGGCGGTTGGGCAAGCCCGTCAGCGCGTCAAAGTAGGCCAGCTGGTGGGAGCGGGCTTCGGCCCGCTTGCGCTCCGTGATGTCGCGCGACAGGGCAATGAAGCGTGGTTCGTCGCCCCGCGAAGCACTTGCCTTGCGGGCAATGGACAGCTCGAACCAGTGCTCGGTCCCGTTCAGTTGCAGCACGTACTGGTGCCCCGCGGAATAGCCAGAGCGGTGCGCGGCCTCCAGCGCGGCATGGCAGCCTGCAGCGGCTGCGGGTGGAACCACGTCGGCCAGACGCCTGCCCAAGAACATCTCTGGCGGCACCGCCAGCAGTTCGGATCGGGCCGAGCGGAAGTGGTGGATACGGCCGTCCAGCCCCAGTTCGAAGAGCAGATCGGGGATGGCGTTCAAGGTGCTCTCCAGATCGTCGCGCGCGGCACGCAGTTCGGCGGTCATGCCTCGCGCCAGCGCCACTGCGCGTTCGCGGCCGGTGGCAAGCAGCCAGGTGAACCAAGCCAGCAACAGGCTCAGCGCTGCGCCCGCCAACGCCACCGGGTGGTGGTTGTCATCGTCGTGCCGCAAGGCAAAGTTCGCTAGCGGCTGCAGGTGCAGCGTCCAGGTGCGCCCCCCGACGTCGATCGTGCGGGTGGCATCCAAGCCGCTACCTCCCTGGTTGGCCTGGGTCAATCCCTGCACCAAGGGCCCATACAGCCGTGTTCCACCCGCGCCGGCTGGGCCGTCATACAGCGCCACGCTGATGTCCGGGTCCAGTTCGCGCGCCATGCCGGTGATGATGTCGCCAGCGCGAAACGGTGCCGCAACCCAGCCCATCAGGCTGGCCCGCCGCATGGGGGGGCTGCTGGTGTCGGCCTGGGGGGCGTACATGGGCAGGTACATCACCACGCCCGGCATCGATGACTGGGGTGTTTCGTCCTGCAGCAGTGGCAGCGGGGCTGAGAGCGTGAAGGCGCCGCTGTCGCGCGCTCGCTCCAGCGCCTGTTGGGCCTGATCGATTGTGAGCACGTCAAAACCCAGCGCGCGCAGATTGTCGCCACGCAGGGGTTCAATGTGGGTGATGGGTGCATACACGGGCCGCACACCGGGCGGGCGCACGGTGTATTGCGGAAAGCCGCGCCGCTGCATGTCGGCAACGTGCAGCTCCAGCTGCGGCTCGGACAGTTGCAGGATCAGCGATACGCCTTGCAGGCCCGGCCGCGTTTCTTGCAACTGCAGGGCTTCGACGTACGCCTGGAATTCCTCGCGGTCAATGCGTTCGGACCCTTCGAAATAACCCTTGACCCCGCGCAGCACCACCTCATAGGTGGCCATCCGGTCCTTGAGGTTGTAGGCAATCTGGTCCGCTGCCACCTCAAAGTTTTGCAGCCTCTTGGTGCGGGTGTTGGTTTCTTCGGCTTGCCAATACAGGTAGCTGAGGCCCAGCACGATGAGGCCGACCATGAGCGGCAGCGCCCTGGGTAACCAGCGCAACTGGGTTGTGGAGCGGGTGATGGCCGCGCCACCGTGGGGGTCGGCGGCGGCGGGAGGGTCTTCGCAAGAGGTGGGTGGGGCGGGCTCGGGCATGGTGCGCACCGGGGTCTGCACCATTATGGGGTTCTGTCTGGCACAGCCAAGCAAAGTTTGCGCACATACTTGTACGGCCGCAGCTCCGGGTTGGTGCTGCGCTTATCTGCTGTTGCCTGCATTCATTCACCACCCTCGCGCACCCCGCCCCGCATGCCATCCCTCGACTTTGATCTGGAAGAAGCCCGGTTTCGCCTTTACTACGCCGATAACGCACCAACACTGCAGCAGGCTTGTGCTGCACTCACCAGCATGGTGGCTGCGGCGGTAGAGGGGGCGGCGGACGTGGACATCGCCAAGGTGGAGGGGCGCGTGAAGGATGCCGACGAGTGCATCCGCAAGTTCGTGCGCAAGTACCGCCCCGCGCTGGAGGAAAGCAGCACACCCTATGACATCCAGAGCTACATCACCGACATGGTGGGTGTGCGCGTGGTGTGCCTCTATGAGGACGAACTGGAAAAAGTGGCGCAGGTGCTGCGCGCCCGGTTCGCCGTGATCGATGTGACGGACAAGGTGAGTGCAGTGGAAAGCACCGAAGCTTCCTTTGGCTACAAAGGCCTGCACCTGGACCTGAAGCTCAGTGCCACCGACCGCGAACTGCCCGAGCACGCAGCCTATGCCACACAAGCTTTTGAGCTGCAGGTGCGCACCATCATCCAGGACTCCTGGAGCGTGCTGGACCACAAGATCAAATACAAGAAGTCGATTCCGGGCCAGCTCAAGCGGCGCATCAACGTGCTGTCGGCCCTGTTTGAACTGGCCGACCGCGAATTCCGCCAGATCCGCGACGCCACGGCCGCCGAACTGCTGGAAGCCCCTGACGAAACCGCCGAACCAGCCGCTGACGCCGCAGCCGATGCGCTGGCAGCACCGCGCGCCGCAGCTGGCAGCAGCGAGCTCAACGCCTTCACCTTTCTCAAGATCGCCACGCATTTCTTCAAGGACTTCGAGTTCGAGCCCTCCAAGGTGGACGGCTTTGTGGACGACATTCAACTGTGGTCGCCGGGCACCACCCGGGCACGTTTCAATGCGCTCATGCGCGAGACGGTGGGCACCGTGAAGCGCTACAAGCAGCACTTTGAGGAACAGAACCCCAATGGCACATTCAACCCTTACACGGTCATCCGCCACTGCCTGTATCTGAGCAACAAGACTGCATTCCGCCCTGCCCTGCGCAATTCGGCCCGTGAATCGTTTGAAGCCTGGCTGCAGGAACACCCCCACACCGCCACCCCTTGATTTCAAGCCCAAATCAAGCCGAAATCGACGCTAGCTCTTGCTGGTAAAGCGCTGGCAGCTATCATTTTTGGATCAGCAGCTCGTCACCCATTTGTCGCAAAGGTGACTTCAGACTGATGGTTTTCCTCCATGCGCTTGTTACCAAGTGCTGCTATATTGCGCTGCAACATAACGGAGTTTCGCCCCATGCTGTATCACATCTACGAAACCCAGCGCTCCCTGATGGAGCCTTTCACTGATTTTGCGCAAGCTGCCGCCAAACTGTTCAGCAACCCCCTGTCTCCCTTCAGCGAAAGCCCACTGGCGCAGCGCATGTCTGCGGGTTACGAGCTGCTGTACCGCCTGGGCAAGGACTACGAAAAGCCGACGTTCGGTATTCACACGGTGGACGTGGACGGTGTGGGTGTCGCAGTGCACGAGCACATCGAAGTGGACAAACCTTTCTGCGAGCTGCGCCGTTTCAAGCGTTTTTCTGACGACACCGCTACGCTGGCCAAGCTGAAAGCGCAGCCTGTGGTGCTCATCGTGGCGCCGCTGTCCGGTCACTACGCCACCTTGCTGCGCGACACGGTGCGCACCATGCTCAAGGACCACAAGGTCTACATCACCGACTGGAAAAACGCCCGCCTCGTGCCCCTGTCTGATGGTGAGTTCCATCTGGACGACTACGTGAACTACGTGCAGGAGTTCATTCGCCACCTCCAGGGCATTTACGGCAACTGCCATGTGATCAGCGTCTGCCAGCCCACCGTGCCTGTCCTGGCGGCCGTTTCGCTGATGGCCAGCCGGGGTGAAACAACCCCGCTCACAATGACCATGATGGGCGGTCCCATCGACGCCCGCAAGTCGCCCACGGCAGTCAACAACCTGGCCACCAACCGCAGCTACGAGTGGTTTGAAAACAATGTGATCTACCGCGTGCCTGAGAACTTTCCGGGTGCCGGTCGGCGCGTGTACCCCGGATTCTTGCAGTACACCGGTTTTGTGGCGATGAACCCCGACCGCCACGCCAGCAGCCACTACGACTACTTCAAGGACCTGATCAAGGGCGACGACGCCAGCGCCGAGGCCCACCGCAAGTTCTATGACGAGTACAACGCCGTGCTGGACATGGATGCGGACTACTACCTGGAAACCATCCAGACCGTTTTCCAGGACTACAAGTTGGTGCATGGCACCTGGGATGTGCGCTCGCCAGACGGCAAGGTCGAACGTGTGCGCCCGCAAGACATCACCACCACCGCCCTCTTCACGGTGGAAGGTGAACTCGACGACATCTCGGGGTCTGGGCAGACCGAAGCGGCGCACGGCCTGTGCAGCGGCATCGTGCACAAAGGCCAGCGCCACCTGGAAGCCAAGGGCGCCGGCCACTATGGCATCTTCAGCGGCCGCCGCTGGCGCGAAATCGTCTATCCCCAAGTGCGTTCATTCATCCTCGAGTACGAACAACCCCAGAAAAATGCTGCCGCACCTGTGACGCAAACCTTTGAGGACGCCGCGCCCCAGCGCAAGGCCCCCGCCAAAACGGCGGCAAAAGCCAGCGCCAAAAAGACGGCCACTGTCAAAACGCCTGCCCCGCGCGCCGTTGCCAAAAGCAGCGCCAAGGCCGCCCCTGCGGCTGCAACACCCGCCGTGTCCACCCGGTGGGTAAAAACCGCCGGTGCCACGGGCGCCGCGGCAGCGCCTGCCGAGCCTGATCTGGCGACGACTGCCAACGTGACAGCCGCACCCGCTGCAGGCCGTGGCGCCCGCCGCAGTGCGGCACGCAAAGGTTGAGCCACACCCTGTCTACTCACCACCCCATCGCCCAGGCTGATCTTGCGGCGCTGATCGATGCTGCGCTGCCCCAGACTCAGTGCACACGCTGCGGCTATCCGGACTGCGCGGCCTACGCACAGGCCATCGCGCAACATGAGGCCCCCATCAACCAGTGCCCGCCGGGTGGCGCCGAAGGGGTGGCACGCCTGGCCGCCATCACCGGCTTGCCAGCCCTTCCCCTGAGCGAAGCGCATGGGGTGGAAGCCCCGCGCACCGTGGCCTTCATCGACGAGGCCTGGTGCATCGGCTGCACGCTGTGCATCAAGGCCTGCCCTACCGATGCCATCGTGGGGTCCAACAAGCGCATGCACACCGTGATCGAGCCGTATTGCACCGGTTGCGAGCTGTGTGTTCCCGTGTGCCCGGTGGACTGTATCCAGCTGGAAAACACTACCGGCAACGCCACCGGCTGGGCGGCTTGGTCGGCCCCACTGGCCGCGCAGGCGCGCCAGCGCTATCAGTTGCACAAAAAGCGCCTGCCTCTGGAAGAGGTGTCCGGCGCCGACGAC
>JBCNOJ010000409.1:0-4710 GCA_039593925.1 Acidovorax sp. | reverse complement strand
CATGCCTACGGCGGCGTCGCCCAGCAGCGCGCAGCGCGTGCCGGTGAAGCGGTGCGCATACACGGCGACCAGCGGGTAGGCGTGGCGCTCGCCCACCAGGTGCATGGTGCCCAGGCGGTGCTGAAACTGTGCGGCCACCTCGGCGGCGAAGGTCTCGGGGTCTTGCTCCATCAGGCGCTGGCCGTCGGCCGTGTTGGCGGTGACCACCACCGAGCACTGCTGCGCGCCGTCCACGATGTCATCGGGCAGCGGCAGGATGGCCAGCGTGCGCTCGTAGCCGAAACACTCGTGCGCCACGTCGCCATGGGGCAGTGCGTGGCGCATGCGGCAGACGATGACGGTGCGGCCAAAGTCGGTCATCTGCGCGCCGATGCCCAGCTGGCGGCGCGCTGCTGAAAAGCGGCTGTCGGCGGCCACCAGCAGCGGGGCCCGCAGGCGTTGGGGCGCGGTGGTGGTGGCGCCTGCGACCACAAAGTCCAGCTCGGCCTGTGCGCCCAGTGTGGCCACGCGGGTGACCTGCGCGCCGGTGATGAGGCGCACCCCGGCGGTGCGTGCCGCCACTGCATAGGCACTGCGCCGCAAGGCGTGGTTGGGCACGATGAAACCCAGCGCATCCAGCCCGGCCGCGCTGGGCGGGGCGCTCAGCTGCAGGGCGCCGTGGCGGCCCAGGGGGCCGTCGTGCACGCGCGCCTCGCCGATGTGGCCTATTTCCGAATCTGCCAGGTGCGCCCAGCTGCCCAGCCGCTGCAGCGTGGCCCGGCTGGGGTGGGTGAGGGCGATCTCGCGGCCATCGGGCGCAGGCTGTGCCAAGGCCTCGGCGGTCTGCTGCTCTACCACCGTGGTGGTGAAGCCAGCCTGGGCCAGGGAGATGGCCAGCGACAGGCCCGCCGGCCCGGCGCCGACGATGAGAACGTCGCTGTGAGAAGTCATGGCAAGAGGGGCCCAAACGGTGTGCGCGCCATTGTGGGCGCGGGCGCCAGAGCCGGTATTGCCTTGCGTCAACACCAGGCCGCTCAGCAAAATGTTACTTATTTGATAGCTTGTGGCGCTTGCTGGATAAGCGCTAGAGGCCAAAAACACCGTAAATTGACTGCGCAGTGCTGCGTCAGTCTGCGGCGTGGGCACGGTGGGGCGCAGCGCCCGCGCGTCAGGCCTTGGCTTTGCGGGTGCGGGGGCTCTTGCCGCCTTTCTTGCGCGCCGGGCCCGAGCGCCGAGCAAACAGGTGCAGCCCCCAGGCCACCACCAGCCACAGGTACGACACCGGCACGCTCCACGCCGCCACAAACGCCAGCGAGCCTGCCGGCGCCATGAGCGAGCGCGGGTTGGCCAAGGTCTGCAGCAGTTGCTGGCTGCCGGTGCCCAGCGTGGGGTTGGCTTGCGCGCTGCCTGCGCGGGCCATGCGGGCAGCCATGAAGACGAAGAACTCCATCAACAGCGCGCCGATCAGAAAACACGCCACCAGCGCCATCACATGGCCCAGCGACCGCCGGTCGCCCTTGGCCAGAAAGTACAGGGCCGACCCCAGCACCAGAGCAGGCAGCAGCCACAACAGAGCAGGCCAGGCGGACATCAGAATGGGCATGGGAGAGAGCGTGAGAGAGAAAGGAGGGGAAGACGGCAATGGCGGCTGCGGATCATAGACCCACGGGCAGCGCGCGGCATACTGCAGGCTTGCCCTCCACGGCAGCGCCCGCCATGCCACGTCCACGCTGTTGAACTCCTAACGGCATTGGAGTACCGATGAAAAAACCTGAACAAGACCACCTGCTGGGGCTATTGCAGACCCGGTTCGAGCGCCACGGACACCGGCACGCCGGGTTGGCATGGGATGGCGTGCACGCCCGGCTTGTGGGCAACTCGCGGGCGCTTCAGTCCCTTGCCCTCATGGAGGCCTCCGGCGGCGAGCCGGACGTGATTGGCCAGGACGGGGCGGGTGGCAAGTATTTGTTTTGCGACTGTGCTCCGGAAAGCCCCTCGGGCCGCCGCAGCCTGTGCTACGACCGCGAGGCGCTGGACGCGCGCAAGGAGCACAAGCCCCAGGGCAGCGCGGTGGAGATGGCGGCGGAAATGGGCATCGAGCTGCTGGACGAAGCCCAGTACCGCGCGCTGCGGGCGCTGGGTGAGTTTGACGTCAAAACCTCCAGCTGGGTGGCCACCCCGGCAGACGTGCGCGCCTTGGGCGGTGCCCTGTTCTGCGACCGCCGCTACGGCCGGGTCTTCGTCTACCACAACGGTGCGCAGTCTTACTACGCCGCGCGGGGCTTTCGGGGCCTCCTGCGCGTGTGATGGCGCAGCGCCAACGAAGCAAATTGCTATGTTTTAGATAGCTTCCAGCGCATATGGGGTAGGCGCTGGAGGCCAAAACATCAATAGTTGATCTGCTACTTGGGCTGTGTCGGGGCCGCGTTGGCTGCAGTCCCCACCATCTCCCGCATGCGGCGCCGCAGCGCGCGGTCGCGGCGGTCTTCGGCTTCCCAGTCTTCCTTCACGCCGCGCCACAGGGCCAGGGCCATCAGCAGGATGACGGCGGTAAAGGGCAGAGCAAACACGATGGTGGCGGTCTGCACCGCCTTCACGCCACCCGCCAGCAGCAGGCTGATGGCGATGCCCGAGATCAGCACGCCCCACACGACCTTGATGCGCGACGACGGGTTCTCGTTGCCGCCCGTGCTCATCATGCCCAGCACCAGCGCGGCCGAGTCGCCCGAGGTGACGAAGAAGATCAACACCAAAATGGTGGCGACAAACGACATCACGGCGCCCCACGGCAATGCCTGGAACAGCGCGAACAGCGCGGTGGAGACGTCGGCCGAAACCGCATCGGCAATCGGCACACCCTGCATGATCTCCAGGTGCAGCGCGGTGCCACCAAACACCGAGAACCACACAAACGCCGCCAGCGTGGGCGCCAGCACGGTGCCCAAAATGAACTCGCGGATGCTGCGGCCGCGCGACACACGCGCGATGAACAGGCCCACAAACGGCGACCAGCTCACCCACCAGGCCCAGTAAAACACCGTCCAGCCGCCCACCCAGCTGCTGTCACGGAACGGGGTCATGCGCAGGCTCATGCGCACGAAGTCGCTCAGGTAGCTGCCCAGCGTGTTGGTGAAGGTGTCGATGATGATCACCGTGGGCCCGACCAGGAACACGGCCAGCGCCAGCAGCGCGGCCATGACGATGTTGATGGTGGACAGCCACTTGATCCCACGCGCCACGCCCGACACCGCCGAGGTGATGAACAGCACCGAGGTCACCACGATGATGCCCACCTGCCAGGTCTCGTTCACCGGCACGCCCATCGTGGCGGCCAGGCCGCTGTTGATCTGCAGCGCGCCCATGCCCAGCGATGCGGCCACGCCGAACGCGGTGGCGATCACGGCCAGGATGTTCACCACCGGCCCCAGGCGCTGCAGCGGTGCCCAAGGCAGGGCCTGCACCGCCGTACTGACCAGCGCCGAGCCGCCGCGGCGGAACTGAAAGAACGCAATCGCCAGCGCCACGATGCTGTACACCGCCCAGGGGTGCAGTGCCCAGTGGAAGAAGCTGTAGCGCATGGCCGCGTTGGCGGCCTCGGGCGTGTTGGGCGTGATGCCGGGTGGCGGTGTGCCGTAGTGCGAGATGGGTTCCGCCACGCCCCAGAACACGAGGCCGATGCCCATGCCCGCCGCAAACAGCATGGCAAACCACGCGCCGATGGAGAACTCGGGCTCATCGTCCTCCTGCCCGAGCTTCAGGTCGCCATAGCGGCTGAACGCCAGGATGAGAGCCATCACCACCAGGCCCAGCACCACCCACAGGTAGAACCAGCCAAAGTTGCGCGTGATGGCCGCCAGGGCCGTGTCGAACACGGTGCCCAGCGAATCGGGCGCGACCACGCCCCAGAGCACGATGGCGAGGATCAGCCCCGCCGAGATGAGAAGTTCCATGGGATCACCTTTCTCGAAGACCAACAAACGATGTGCCCGTCCAGAGCCCTGCCGCAGCGGCGTTTGAACCGCCAGACGGCGCCATCAGGCACCGAGGCGGCGCCGTGCGCAAGAGGCCGATGTCTATAACGGGGGCCCGAAGCCCACTTACGCGGTATGCAGGGACGCAAAAAGCGGCAGCACAGCAGCGCGCCGCGGCACATCACGAAAAAACCAGTGGCAGGCACACCGCCGAGGGTGCGGCCCCAAAGAGCCGATGCGCGCAGCGGTGGCGCGGCAAGGCGGCATCTGCGCAGCGCCAAACAGGCAGCCACGGGGCGGCATCGGGGGCCGCGCGCAGACGAGGAAGGACGCAAGTGTATGTAACGGCCGTGTGAAAGCGCGTGCAATACCGCAGTCAAGCGCAGGGATGCTGTCAATTCGGAGACGGCTGGGCGTGGTCAGCGCACGGGGCCGCTGGTACGCTGCGTCGCCATGGAGACAACACCGAAAACCCCGCCTTACCTTCCCCAGATCCGCCGGTACCAGAACTGGCTGCGCGACCAGCGGGGCCTGCAGTTTGACAGCTACGACGACCTGTGGCGCTGGTCCACCACCGAACTCGGTGCGTTCTGGCAAAGCGTGTGGGATTACTTTGATCTGCAGTCGCCCACGCCCCACACGGCGGTGCTGGCCCAGAACACCATGCCGGGTGCGCAGTGGTTCCCCGGCGCCCAGGTGAACTACGCGCGCCAGGCGCTGCTGCATTTGGATGCCGCCCACGCCGCTGTCCTGCCCGCCC
>JBCNOJ010000408.1:0-4725 GCA_039593925.1 Acidovorax sp. | reverse complement strand
TGCATGTATGTTTGTAACTTGATGCAAATACCCGACCTGCGGGAGGGTGGCAGTACGGGCACACCAAGGACTGTGGAGGCCTTAGAACCTGCTCAAAGTCTTTTTGGAGATCGCATTGAACTGCAATCGAGATGAGTGGATGCTTAGGATGCGCCGCATGGGCTCATGCCCATGCAAGCAGCCGACGCGTTCAGTCGCCCGACTTCACTCCAACCCTTCGGGCAAGGGACTTGTGCGACTCCAGAAAGACTTTGAACAGGTTCTTAGCCCAGCGCCAGTAATTCGAGATTGTGCCTACAAAGGGTTTTGGCCCGCGGTGGGGGGATATCCTGCTGCCCAGCCGCCTTGGCAAAGCAGCCGTGCCCACCCGCGATAGCTCAGAAAAAAACGGCGCCATGCGGACGCCGTTTTTACTTAAGAGCAACAACGCCTCAGCGTGGCAAATCGGAATAGCCCATTAAGAACTCGTCCACGGCCCGCGCAGCCTGGCGACCTTCGCGGATCGCCCACACCACCAACGACTGGCCGCGGCGTATGTCGCCAGCGGCGAAAACCTTGGGCACGTTGGTGGCATAGCCGCCGTCGAACTCGGTGGTGGCGCGGGCGTTGCCGCGCGCGTCCTTGTCCACGCCGAAGGCTTCTAACACCGTAGCCACGGGGCTCACAAAGCCCATGGCCAGCAGCACGAGGTCGGCCTTGAGGACCTTTTCGGAACCCGCGACCTCGACCATCTTGCCGTCCTTCCACTCGACGCGCACGGTCTTGAGGCCGGTGACCTTGCCCTTTTCGCCGATGAACTCCTTGGTGGAGATGGCAAATTCGCGTTCACAGCCTTCGTCGTGGCTGGAGCTGGTGCGCAGCTTGATCGGCCAGTAGGGCCAGGTCATGGGGCGGTTTTCCTCTGCGGGCGGCTGGGGCATCAGTTCGAACTGCGTGACGCTCACCGCGCCGTGGCGGTTGCTGGTGCCCACGCAGTCGGAGCCGGTGTCGCCGCCGCCGATCACGATGACGTGTTTGCCGTCGGCGCGCAACTGGCCCTTGAGCTTGTCGCCTGCATTGACCTTGTTCTGCTGGGGCAGGAACTCCATTGCGAAGTGGATGCCGTCGAGGTCGCGGCCGGGCACTGGCAGGTCACGCGATTGCTCTGCGCCACCGGTCAGCAGCACGGCGTCGAAGTCCTTGTGGAGCTGCTCGGGCGTGATGGTTTCCTTGGACCAGTTGGTCACCTTGGAGTCCTTGCCCAGGCCGTCCTTGGCGGCGCCTACGAACACGCCGGTGCGGATGGTCACGCCTTCGGCTTCCATCTGCTTGGCGCGGCGGTCGATGTGCGACTTCTCCATCTTGAAGTCAGGGATGCCGTAGCGCAGCAGGCCGCCGATGCGGTCGTTCTTCTCGAACAAGGTGACGCTGTGGCCGGCGCGCGCCAGTTGCTGCGCCGCCGCCATGCCTGCGGGGCCGGAGCCCACCACGGCGACCTTCTTGCCGGTCTGGTGCTTGGGCAGCCGAGGCTGCACCCAGCCTTCGTCCCAGGCGCGGTCGATGATCGCGTGCTCGATGGACTTGATGCCCACGGCGTCGTCGTTCACATTGAGAACACAGGCGGCCTCGCAGGGCGCGGGGCAGATGCGGCCGGTGAACTCGGGGAAGTTGTTCGTGCTGTGCAGCACTTCGATCGCGCTCTTCCAGTCCTGGTGGTACACCAGGTCATTGAAGTCCGGGATGATGTTGTTGACGGGGCAGCCGCTGTTGCAGAACGGCGTGCCGCAGTCCATGCAGCGCGCGCCCTGAATTTTGGCTTGCGCGTCATCGAGGCCGATGACGAATTCCTTGTAGTGCTTCAGGCGCTCGCCGACGGGCTTGTAGCCCTCTTCGATGCGCTCGTATTCCATGAAGCCGGTGGTCTTTCCCATGACGGTGTCCTTGAATCTTTGGTCTATGAACGGTGCAGGTGTCGGTCGCGGCTCGCCTTACTTGGCGGGCACCGCTACCTTTTCAGGAGCTACTACCGCAGGTGTAGCGGGCTCTTCCAACACTTTTCGCTCATAAATTTCAGCCAGTGCGCGCTTGTATTCGGTCGGGAAGACCTTGACAAACTTACCGCGTGACGCGGCCCAGTTGTCCAGCAGCTCGCGGGCACGCTTGCTGCCGGTCCAGCGGTTGTGGTCTTCCAGCAGCTTCTTGAGCTGCGCTTCGTCGCTCTGGCCACCGTGCCAGATGGAACGCGGCATCGTGGCCTCTTGCTCCGAGGCAGGCAGGATGCGCTCCAGCGTCACCATGGACATGTTGCAGCGCGTGTCGAACTGGCCGTCCTCGTCGTAGACATAAGCCACGCCGCCGCTCATGCCGGCTGCGAAGTTGCGGCCCGTCTTGCCGAGCACCACCACCGTGCCGCCGGTCATGTATTCGCAGCCGTGGTCGCCCGTGCCTTCCACCACCGCCGTGGCGCCCGACAGGCGCACGGCAAAGCGTTCGCCGGCCACGCCGCTGAAGAAGGCCTCGCCCGTGGTGGCGCCGTACATCACCGTGTTGCCCACGATGGTGTTGCGCACGGAGTCGCCACGGAAGTCGATGCTCGGGCGCACGATCACGCGGCCGCCCGACAGGCCCTTGCCGGTGTAGTCGTTGGCGTCGCCGATCAGGTACAGCGTGATGCCGCGCGTGAGAAACGCACCGAACGACTGCCCGCCCGTGCCTTCGAGCTGGATGCGGATGGTGTCGTCCGGCAGGCCTTCAGGGTGCACCCGCGTCACAGCGCCAGAGAGCATGGCCCCCACGGAGCGGTTCACGTTGCGCGCCACTTCGATGAACTGCACGCGCTCGCCCTTTTCGATGGCGGGCTTGCTGCGCTCGATGAGCTTGCGGTCCAGCGTGTTCGTGATGTTGTGGTCCTGCACGTCCATGTGGAAGCGTGGGACGTCGGCCGGCACATTCGGCTGGGCGAACAGGCGGCTGAAGTCCAGGCCACGGGCCTTCCAGTGGGCAATGCCGGCACGCATGTCGAGCAGGTCGGATCGGCCGATCAAGTCGTCGAACTTCTTGATGCCGAGCTGGGCCATGATCTGGCGCACTTCTTCGGCGATGAAGAAGAAGTAGTTGACCACGTGCTCGGGCTTGCCCGAGAACTTCTTGCGCAGCTCGGGGTCTTGCGTGGCCACGCCCACCGGGCAGGTGTTCAGGTGGCACTTGCGCATCATGATGCAGCCCTCGACCACCAGCGGCGCGGTGGCGAAGCCGAACTCGTCGGCGCCCAGCAGCGCGCCGATGGCGACGTCGCGGCCGGTCTTCATCTGGCCGTCGGCCTGCACGCGCACCCGGCCGCGCAGGCGGTTCAGCACCAGGGTCTGCTGCGTTTCCGCCAGGCCGATTTCCCAGGGGCCGCCCGCATGCTTGATGGACGACCATGGCGACGCACCCGTGCCACCGTCGTGCCCGGCGATCACGAGGTGGTCGCTCTTGCATTTGGTGACGCCCGCGGCGATGGTACCCACGCCCACTTCGGACACCAGCTTGGTGCTGATGCTGGCATGTGGCGCCACGTTCTTCAGGTCGTGGATCAGCTGGGCCAGGTCTTCGATGGAGTAGATGTCGTGGTGCGGCGGGGGCGAGATCAGCCCCACGCCGGGCACGCTGTGGCGCAGCTTGCCGATGTAGTTGGACACCTTGCCGCCGGGCAGTTGGCCGCCTTCGCCGGGCTTGGCGCCCTGGGCCATCTTGATCTGGATCTGGTCGGCCGACGACAGGTATTCGGCCGTGACGCCGAAGCGGCCCGACGCGACCTGCTTGATGCGGCTGCGCAGCGAGTCGCCGTCCTGCAGGGGTAGGTCGACCTCGACGTTGGCCGCGCCGATGACGCTCTTCAGGGTGTCGCCCTGCTTGATCGGGATGCCCTTGAGTTCGTTGCGGTAGCGCGCAGCGTCTTCGCCGCCTTCGCCGGTGTTGCTCTTGCCGCCGATGCGGTTCATGGCCACGGCCAGCGTGGCGTGCGCCTCGGTGGAGATGGAGCCGAGCGACATGGCGCCGGTGGCAAAGCGCTTGACGATTTCCTTGGCGGGCTCAACTTCGTCGATGGAGATGGCCTTGGAGGGGTCGATCTTGAACTCGAACAAGCCGCGCAGCGTGAGGTGGCGCTTGCTCTGATCGTTGATGATCTGGGCGTATTCCTTGTACGTGTTCCAGTTGTTGGCACGCGTGCTGTGCTGCAGCTTGGCGATCGCGTCTGGCGTCCACATGTGGTCTTCGCCGCGAGTGCGCCAGGCGTATTCGCCGCCGGCGTCCAGCATGGTTTCGAGCACGGGGTCGTCACTGAAGGCTGCCTTGTGCATGCGGATGGCTTCCTCGGCGATCTCGAAGACGCCGATGCCTTCCACGCGGCTGGCGGTGCCGGTGAAGTACTTGCCCACGGTGTCGGTGTTCAGGCCGATGGCTTCGAACAACTGCGCGCCGCAGTAGGACATGTAGGTGCTCACGCCCATCTTGGACATGATCTTGGACAGACCCTTGCCGATGGCCTTGACGTAGTTGTAGATGGCCTTGTCGGCCGACAGGTCGCCTGCCAGGCCCGAGTGCATCTCGGACAGGGTTTCCATGGCGAGGTAGGGCTGTACTGCCTCGGCGCCGTAGCCGCCCAGCACGGCGAAGTGGTGCACTTCGCGCGCGGTGCCGGTCTCCACCACCAGGCCGGCGGTGGTGCGCAGGCCTTCACGCACCAGGTGCTGGTGGATGGCC
>JBCNOJ010000407.1:0-4736 GCA_039593925.1 Acidovorax sp. | reverse complement strand
AACATGCCGCCCATGGTGATGAGGATCTGCTTGAGATGCTGGCCGTACACGGGCCGCACGATGAAACGCTCGAACGCCAGGCCCACCGCGCCCGCCACCGCCATGGCCACCAGCATGGCGGGCAGCACCGCCAGCAGGTTGCGCCACAGGTCGGCGCTTTGGGTGTAGTCGCCCATGGCGCCCAGCACGCTCGTGGCAACGAAGGCGCCCAGGGCGATGAACACGCCGTGGCCAAAGTTGAGCACGTCCATCAGGCCAAACACCAGCGTGAGGCCCGAGGCGATGATGAAGATGATCATGCCCATGGCCAGCCCCGCCACCGTGAGCGTTAGCCAGGTGCTGGGCGAGCCGATGAAGGGCAGCACCAGCAGCGCAAGCGCGGGCACCAGGGCCAGGGGTTTCCAGTCGAAGTCGCGGGCGGTCATGCGATTTCTCCTGTGGCACATCCTGTGGCACATCCTGTGGCACATCCTGTGGCACATGGTGTGCCTGATCGAAGGCCCGATACAGGCAAGGCCATCCACTTGTTTGCTTCAATATTCATAGCTGCTTGCGCTTGACTATCAAGCGCCAGAGGGCAAAAAGGCTTGAAATTCAGGCATCCGCTCATAGCGCCAGCCCCAGCAGCGATTGCTGCAGTTCCTCGTCGGCGGCCAGCGCGGCCATGCTGCCCGCGTGCACGACCTGGCCGTTGTCCATCACGGCCACGGTGTCGCCCAGGCGCTTGGCGAAATTGATGTTCTGCTCGACGAGCAGAATGGTCACGCCGCTCTTCTTGAGCTGGTCGAACGCCTCGATCATGTTGTTGATGATGGCCGGCGCCAGGCCCTTGCTGGGCTCGTCCACGATGAGCAGGTCGCGCGGCTCCACGATGGCGCGGCTCACGGCCACCATCTGTTTCTGACCGCCGCTGAGCTTGCCGGCCGGGTGGTTCCAGAACTTCTCCACAGCGGGAAAGAGCTTGAAGATCCACTCCAGCCGCGCACTGTCCATCTGCGCGGCGTTGCTGGCCTTACGGGCGGCCAGCAGCATGTTTTCCTTCACCGTGAGGTCGGCAAAGATGCCCATGTTTTCGGGCACGTAGGCGATGTTCATGCCCGCGATCTGCGGGGTGTTCATGGCGGTGATGTCCTTGCCGCCGAAATGCACCGAGCCCTTGGAGGCGTGCCACAGGCCCATGATGGTGCGCAGCGTGGTCGTCTTGCCCGCGCCGTTACGGCCCAGCAGCATGGTGAGCTGGCCCTTGGGCACTGCCAGGTCCACGCCGTGCAGGATGTGGTACGCGCCGATGTGCGTGTGCACGCCCTTGAGTTCGAGCAGGTTGGTCGTTGGCGTCGCTGTGCTCATGCGGCCTCCTTCTCTGCGTCCTTGGAGACGCCCAGGTAAGCCTCCTGCACCACGGGCGATGCGATCACCTCGGCCGGCGGACCGTCGGCCACCAGCGTGCCGTTGGTCAGCACGATGATGCGGTCGGCCAGCTCGCGCACCACGTCCATCTTGTGCTCCACCAGCAGGATGATCTTGGTCTTGTCCTTCTTGAGTTCGCGGATCAGGTTCAGGATCACGGGGGCTTCGTCATGGCTCATGCCGGCCGTGGGCTCGTCGAACATGTAGACCTGTGGCTCCAGCGCCATGAGCAGCGCCACTTCCAGCTTGCGCTGGTCGCCGTGCGGCAGGCTGGCCACCGGCGTATCGGACCGGTCGGTCATGGCGACGGCCTGCAGGATCACGCGGGCGCGCTGGGTGAGCGCGTGGTGATCGCTCCAGATGCTCCAAAGGTTCAGGCCCCGGCGGTGTTTGCCCTCCTGCGTGGCCTGCACGGCCAGGCGCACGTTCTCCAGCACGCTGAGGTTGGGAAACAGGTTCGTAAGCTGGAACGCCCGGCCCAGCCCCGCATGCGTGCGCGCGGAGACGGACTGTCCCGTGAGGTCCTGCCCACCCAGCGTGACCGAGCCGCTGCTGGCCTTGAGTTGCCCGGAGATGAGGTTGAAGTAAGTGGTCTTGCCCGCGCCGTTGGGGCCCACGATGGCGGTCAGCGTGCCGGGCTCGAAAGAGCAGGTCACGCCGTTGACCGCCACGTGGCCGCCGAAGCGGATGGTCAAGTCCTTGGTGGCCAAGGTGCTCATGGGTGGGGGTTCACTTTCACGGTCTGAGTCATGGGTGGAAAACTGTGTGGCGCGCTGCGCTCAAGCAGCACGCCACACGCGGGTCATGGGCAGGTTCCGATGACGTAGTAGTTGGGGCCGGTCTGTTTCAATGTCTTGGTCACGAACACGTTCCACAGGCCCATGTTCTGTGCCGAGCCATTGGCATAGGTGTAGCCCCCCTGCTGGTAGGCGCGGCCCGCCTGCACGTGCGCATAGTTGCTGGCCGTGGTGCAGGTGGCCGTGCCGCCACCCGAACCCGCCAGCGTGGTGCCGGGGGCTGCGGCAGACGTGGCGCCTTCGGCACCATTGGCGTCTGCGGCACGCACCGTCCAGCTGTAGGTGGTGGATGCCGCCAGGCCGGTGTCGGTGTAGCTGGTCGCGGTGACAGGCAAGGCGTTGACCTTGTTGGCATTGCGGTAGACGTTGTAGCTGGACGCGCCCGACACGGCCGACCAGCCAATCGTCATGCTGCTGGCGGTGGCGCCGGAGGTGCTGACGCCGGTGGGTGCGGGCAGTGCCGCAGGCGGGTTGTTGCCACCACCGCCGTTGCCAGAACCGGGGCCCGAGGCCACACGGTCCACCATGGCCTTGATCGCAGCGATCTGCGTGCCTGCCTTGCGGGCAAAGTTGCTTCCGTACCAACCCACCCAGTCCCAGCAGGCATTGGGATTGGGCAGCGAGCCGCTGGCGGCTGTGCTGCGACTGGTGTTGTCCACCTTGGCCTGCGGGAACAGAACGATGATGTTGTTGGTGTCCGCCCAGCGGCTGTAGCCCGTGTTCTTCACGTACTTGTCGCCGATCTTGTCGGTGCTCTGCTGGCAGCCGTGCAGCGCCACGTGCAGCTTGCACTGTGTGCCGCTGGCACAGCTTGCTGGCACATAGAGCCAGCCGTTGGTCGCCATGCCGGGGTTGCTGGCCGAGTAGGCGCTCTGGTCAAACTCGATGTAGTTGCTGGCCGCAGGTGTGTTGTTGCGCGCATTGAGCGTGCCGTAGAAATGCGTGAGCGCCGCCTTGGCGCCGTCGTAGCCGCAGTTGCTGATGTAAGGCGATGCCGTGCTGCTGCAGCTGTTGTTGCCCGTGCTGTCGAAGTCGGTGGGGAAAACGTGGGCCGTGCTGGCGCGCTGCACATACGACAGGTTGGCCGATGGCACGCCGTTGTTGAGGTATTGCGTCTGCAGCGCGTTGGTCTGGTTGGGACCTACCGTGGTGTCACTGGTGCCGGTGAAGATGAAGATCTTCTGATTGGCCCAGTTGGACTTGTTGTCGATCGTGCCCGCGCTGCTGAAGCTGTTGATGCTGTTCTGCATCGTGGTCTGCTGGCTGGCGCTGATGCTGGCGTTGTACATGCACGCCGTGTAGTTGTTGTGGCCGGCACACATGTAAGGGCCTGCCGCAAACACGCCCACGCCCATGAAGGTGGACGAGAACGCCACGCCCAGCTGGTTGGCCATGAAGCCGCCTGCCGACAGGCCCGACACGCTGATCTTGCTGGTGTCGATGTTGTACTGCGGCAGCGCAGGCGCCGCCAGGGCTATACCCGATGCAAGGGTCGTGGCAGCGGCCGCGATGAAGATCCGTGAAAGCCGAGGGAAGGTCATGTGTCTTGTCTCCTTGATTTTTGGAAAAGCACTCACCATGCCCCCGTGTGCCCGAGGGTTCATTCGTCTGGTCACTGGAAAAAAAGGGGCGGCCGCCCCCGCGGGATGAACCCCGGCTCCGACACAGGGCGCCGGTCACCGGGCCACGCAAACCCTGTCTGCGTCGGGTGGGCGAACAGGCCCCGCGCGGAGGCCTGTCGCGCACGGCTTATCGCTGGTTGCGAATCGGCACGTTCATTTCTTCAGGCTTGATCTCGCGCACCAGTTCGGGCACGCCCCAGGCGAAGGCAGGGTCCACCTTGATCTTGAAGTGGTACATGCTCTGCATGGCCTGGTGGTCTTCCTTGCGGAAGGTCATCTTGCCCTTGGGCGTCTCGAAGCTCATGCCCTCCATGGTCTTGATGAGCTTGTTGGTGTTGGTGTCGCCGTTGGTGGCCTTCAGCGCCGTGATCAGCGCCATGGCCGAGCTGAAGCCACCTGCGGTGAAGAAGTCCGGCGGGGCCTTGAAGTCCTTGTAGTGCGCGGCCACCATGGCTTCGTTCACCGGGTTCTTGGGAATGCCGAAGTAGTAGTAGGTCGCGCCTTCCATGCCGGGGAAGTTCTTGTAGGCAGCCATGGCTGGCAGGATGTTGCCGCCGGTCGAGATCTCGATGCCGTAGCGCTTCAAGTCCATGTCGGCGATCTTGAACGGGTTGCCCGCGCCCGCCCAGACGATCCAGATGATCTTGCGGCCGGGCTGGTCCTTCAGCTTGTCGATGAGGCGCTGGGCACCGGCCGTGAAGTCGGTGGTGGCGGCAGGCAGGTATTCCTCGTGCGCCACCTTGGCCTTCTTGACGGCGTCCTTGAACGCCTTCACGCCGTCGCGGCCGAAGGCGTTGTCCTGTGCCAGCGTGGCGATGGTCGTGCCCTCCTTGTCCACGGCCACGGCGTTGGAGATGGCATCCTGGCTGGAATTGCGGCCGGTGCGGAAGATGTACTTGTTCCACTTGTC
>JBCNOJ010000406.1:0-4781 GCA_039593925.1 Acidovorax sp. | reverse complement strand
AGTAGCCGAGAAACTGGTGAAGTACAGCGACAACGGCACCAGCACCTCGTCGGTCAATTTCCCGGAAGTGGCACTGCCAGCCCATCCCGGCAAGCATCGCTTGCTGCACATCCACCGCAACGTGCCGGGTGTGTTGTCAGAGATCAACCGCATCTTCTCGGACAACCACATCAACATCTCGGCCCAATACCTGCAGACGAACGAAAAGATCGGGTATGTGGTGATCGACATCGACGCCGCCTCCTCCGACTTGGCACTGGACAAGCTCGCCAAGGTCAGCGGCACTTTGCGCACGCGCGTGCTTTTTTAAGAGGCATTTAAGTAGGCCCTGCTCTTATCGGGGGAGCAGGGGCTTTGCAATTTGCGCCTGTTACACATCCAACGGTCGGTTGTTTGCGTACTACGACAAATTGTCAAAGATTTACAACTCTATGCGCATGTAACCCGCCCTACCTAGAATTCGCACCGTGCAAGCCCTTGTGACGAGGTGGGGCTTGCCGTCACCTCGCAAGCTGGCCCATAGCCAGCCGTCTTGCAGATTGATGTGCTCCGGGGCTCGCCCCTGAGAGCTCTGCGCACCTGTGTTTATCAACAGTTTATGACCGGAAATCCGTTCCGTTTCTACCGTCCTGCTCGCAAGAAATTGCAGGCCGCCATGGTGGCAGGCGCGTTAGCTTGTGCGCTGGCGCCTGGCGGACCAGCCCGGGGGGACGATTACGACAGCTTGGTGTTGCGCGCCCGGGCGGGCGACACCACACCCGCACTGGAGTTCCTGCGGCAGGAACGTTTTGCTCCCGGTCAGGCCCACCGGCGCATTGCCGACTGGATCGACATTGCGGGTTGGGCGAACCTCGATGCGGAAGTGGTGGAGGTCTATGGGCGGTACGGTGCTGCAGGCACGTTGCCCGTCAGCACGTTGGGTTCGGTGGCGCGTGCCTATCGCAACCTGCGCCAATGGGATGAAGCGCTGGCGGTGTATGCCCGCGCGTTGGCGCAAAAGCCCGACGACACGGCTTTGCGGATTGGCGAAATCCATGTGCTGGCCGATGCGGGCCGCGACGCCGATGCGCAGGCCAAAGCCTTGGCTTTGGTGGCAGATGCCCCCATGGTGGCACAGCGCCGATTGGCTCTGGCCTATGTACACACTGCTGCCCGGCGTTTTCATGCGGCGCTCGCGGAAGTGAGCCGCGCCAGGTCGCTCGCACCCGAAGATGCTGGCGTATTGGCGGCCTATGCCGATGCATTGCAATCGGCCGGGCTTCCCACCTATGCCCAGCAGCTCGTAGACGCGACCCCGTCACTGATGGGAGCGCCCCAGCAACGCAGGCTGCGCGGCGACATCGGCGCAGAGCTGGTGCGCCTGTCCTTCGCTCCCTCCCGTGGAGAAAGCGAGCGGTTCATGTTGGCGGACCGCGCCCTGGCCTACTACGAGCGGGTGCTGCCCGCGATGCGTGCGCTGCCGGATGCCGAGCGCGATGTTCAGCGCATGCGCATTGACCGCATCGGTGCACTCACCGTGCGCGCCCGCATGGAAGAAGCCGTAGCCGAGTACGAGGCGCTGGGCCGCGAGGGCGTGCCGGTGCCCGACTACGCAGTGCAGTGGGTGGCCGGTGCTTACCTTTACCTGCGCCAGGCTGACGTCTCGCGGCAACTGTATGCCGACCTGCTGGAGCGCAGAAAAAGTGACCCGGTAGCGAGCGCCAGCGATGCCTCCGGCCTCTTTTACTCGCTCGTTGAGGTTGAGGCCATGGAGCAAGCTGTTGTGTTGGCCGACAGCACGGCGCTGACCTTGTCCAAGCTGCCTTCGGGGCGTGGTGCCTGGTCGGGTGCCGCGGTTCAAGCCGCGCTGGCGCACAGCTTCTCGGACGACACACCGGAAGCCCAACTGCGTTTTGAGCGCATGGTGAACATGGCGCCAGGCAACCTGGGAGCGCGCATCGCGCTGGCGGGGGTGTACCGCGGCCGTGCGTGGCCGCGCCGTGCGGAAGAGGAACTCAAGCTGGTCGAGGCCATGGAGCCTCGGGCGCTGTCCCTGGAGCTGCAGCAAGGATTCACAGCGCTGGAACTGCAGGAGTGGGCCCAGGCCGACGCGCTGGCCGATGACGTGTTGCAGCGCTACCCCGAGAACCGGCAGGTGCAGCGCCTGGACTGGCTGCGCCGCGTCTACCGCATGCCCGAACTACGCGTGTCGGGATACCGCGGCCTGTCGTCCAGCCCCAACCCTTTCAACGGCAAGGGCGACTACGGCATCGACACGGTGGTCTACAGCGCGCCCCTGCGCGACAACTGGCGGATCTTTGCGGGCCATGGTTTTGGCAGCGGCGACTTTCCGGAAGGCCGTGGCCTTCACCGTACTGTGCGCACAGGCGCTGAATGGCGGGGCCGGGACAACACCGTGGAGGGCGAAGTCTCCAGCCACTCGTTTGGCCATGGCCAGCGTACCGGCCTGCGCCTGGAAGGCCGCCACGATCTGAATGACCAGTGGCAACTCAGCGGCTCGGCCGAGCGTTTGTCCCGTGACACTCCGCTGCGCGCGCTGCGCAGTGACATCACGGCCAACAGCGCCATGGCAGGCCTGCGTTGGCGGGGCAATGAGCGGCGCGAGTGGAATGTGTCTCTGGGCGCGCTCGATTATTCGGATGGCAACCGCCGCACCGCCTTCGGCGTGGTGGGCCGTGAGCGCATCTACACCCGCTATGGCCTGTATGCCGATGTGGTGCTGGAGTTCTCGCGCTCGCGCAACAGCCAGCCGGGCGGCCCGTACTTTGCGCCGGAGGCGGACTGGTTTGCTTTGCCCACGCTGGACGTGTCCCATGTGCTTTACCGTCACTACCAGATGGAGTGGCGCCAGCGATTCCAGTTGGGTTTGGGCGCCTACGCCCAGCGTGGCTACGACACCGGGCGCGTGGCGACCTTCGGCTATGGCCAGCGCCTGCGCATGAACGACACGTTCGAGCTGGGTCTCGCGTTTTCGGTAACCCGGCGCCCATATGACGGCGTGGACGAGCGCATCCTGCGCGCCGCGTTCGATCTCCTTTACCGCTTTTGAGGTTGCTTGCAATGTTTGCCGCGTTCCTTCGCTTGATCTCGTTGCTCGTCATCGCAGCGATGGTGTCCGCCTGTGCAGGCTCAGCGCCGCGCTTCGTTCACCCGCGCGACCGGGCGCTGCCGGAGGCGGAACGGCCCTGGCCGACCAACAGCTTTGTGACCGTGGCCTACCACGATGTGCATGACAGCGATCCGGATGAGCGCTACCTTACGGTGCGCACAGAGCGCCTCGTGGCCCATTTCAGCTGGCTGCGGGAGAACGGCTACATGCCAGTGTCGGTGGATCAGATCCTGGCAGCCCGTGACGGTGGCAAGCCGCTACCGCCCAAAGCGGTGTTGCTGACGTTTGATGACGGCTACCGCAGCTTCTACGACCGCGTCTATCCGCTGCTCAAGGCCACAGGCTGGCCCGCAGTGCTGGCGCCCGTGGGGGCATGGCTGGATACACCCGGCGACCAGCCGGTGGATTTCGGCGGCTTGGCCACGCCACGCGAACGCTTTACCACCTGGGCGCAGATCGCCGAAATGTCGGCATCCGGTTTGGTCGAAATAGGCGCCCACACCGACGACCTGCATGAAGGCATTCTGGCCAACCCCCAGGGCAATACGCAGCCTGCCGCTGCAACGCGCCAATACGACCCCACAAAAGCTGCGTACGAAACGGATGAGGCCTTTACCGCGCGTCTGGAAGCAGACGTGGCAGCCATCACCGCAAAGATCCTCAAAGCTACGGGCAAGTCGCCGCGCGTATGGGTCTGGCCCTACGGTGCGGCCAACGGTACGGCGCTGGCGGTGGTCAAGCGACACGGCTACCAGATGGCCACCACCCTCGATGAAGGGCTGGGCCATACGGGCAACCTGTTCAATACGCCGCGCCTGCTGGTTCTTGGGGACCCTTCCGTCGACCAGTTTGCATCCGCCGTGATTGCCACGCAGGAACACCGCGTGCTGCGTGTGGCACACGTCGACCTGGACTACCTCTTCGATCCCGACCCCGAGCAGCAGGCACGCAACTTCGACCACCTGGTGCAGCGCGTGTCCGACCTGCGCGTGAACACGGTGTTCCTGCAGGCGTTCTCGGACGCACAGGGCGACGGCACCGTGCACACGCTGTACTTCCCCAATCGCTGGCTGCCCATGCGCGCAGACCTGTTCAACCGGGTGGCCTGGCAGCTGCGCACCCGCACCAGGGTGGCGGTCTATGCCTGGATGCCGGTGCTCGCTTTCGATCTCGACCCGGCGTTGCCCCGCGTGAGCAAGGCGGATGCGCAGGGTGCCATGGTGGTCGACAGCGGGCAGTACAAACGCCTGTCCCCATTTGATGCCACGGTGCGCTCTCGCATCACGGACATCTATGAGGACCTTGCCCGCACGGCCTGGTTCGATGGCGTGCTTTTTCACGACGATGCGCTGCTTTCGGACTTCGAAGACGCAAGCCCCAGCGCGTTGGCCGCCTACCAGCAGGCCGGCTTGCCGGGGTCGATCACGGAGCTGCGCGCCGATCCTGCCGTGCACCAGCGCTGGACCCAGTTCAAAACCCGTGCGCTCACGGACTTCACTCTGCATCTGGCCGACCGTGTGCGGGCCATTCGGGGGCCACAGGTCAAGACGGCTCGCAACATCTTTGCCATGCCCATGCTCGCACCGGAAAGCGAGGCGTGGTTTGCCCAGAATCTGGACGACTTCCTGGCGTCGTACGACTGGACGGCCCCCATGGCCATGCCGCTGATGGA
>JBCNOJ010000405.1:0-4814 GCA_039593925.1 Acidovorax sp. | reverse complement strand
AGCAAAAGCGCACAGAGTATGTGGAGCGCGCCCGCAAGCTGCTGCAGAAGGTGGGCCTGGGCGGGTATGAAGACAAGTTTCCCTGGCAGCTGTCGGGCGGCATGCAGCAGCGCGCCAGCATCTGCCGCGCGCTGATCCACGAGCCCAAGATGCTGCTGCTGGACGAGCCGTTCGGGGCGCTCGATGCCTTCACGCGCGAGGAGCTGTGGTGCATCCTGCGCGACCTGCAGGCCGAGCAGAAATTCAACGTGATCCTGGTGACGCATGACCTGCGCGAGAGCGTCTTCCTGGCCGACACCGTGTATGTGATGAGCAAGAGCCCCGGCCGCTTTGTGGTGAAAAAGCAGATCGAGCTGCCCCGCCCGCGCGACCTGGAGATCACCTACACCAAGGAATTCACCGACGTCGTGCACGAGCTGCGGGGCCACATTGGCGCCCTGCGCAAAGTCGGCGCACCCATTTCGCAATAGCGGTCATCCATCGCAACCGAGCCGAGCCCCCATTTCATGCACAAGAAAACCGTAGAACGCTGGTCGCCATGGATCCTGCTGACAGGCATCCTCCTGCTGTGGCAGATCATCTGCTCGGCCTTCAGCGTCCCTGAGTATTTGTTCCCCAGCCCCTGGGTCATCGCAACCCAGCTCGTCGAGTTCAGCGGCGTCATTGCCGCCCACGCCTGGCGCACCTACTGGGTCACCATGGCCGGTTTCGGCATCGCCATCGTTGTGGGCGTGCTGCTGGGCTTCGTCATCGGCAGCTCGCGCCTGGCCTACGCCGCCGTATACCCGCTCATGACGGCGTTCAACGCGCTGCCCAAGGCGGCGTTCGTGCCCATCCTCGTGGTGTGGTTCGGCATCGGCGTGGGGCCGGCCATCCTCACCGCCTTTCTCATCAGCTTCTTCCCCATCATGGTCAACATCGCCACCGGCCTGGCCACTTTGGAGCCCGAGCTGGAAGACGTGCTGCGCGTGCTGGGCGCCAAGCGCTGGGACGTGCTGACCAAGGTGGGCCTGCCCCGCTCCATGCCGTATTTCTACGGCTCGCTCAAGGTGGCGATCACCCTGGCTTTCGTGGGCACCACCGTGTCGGAGATGACCGCCGCCAACGAAGGCATTGGCTACCTGCTCATCTCGGCAGGCTCTTCCATGCAAATGGGCCTGGCGTTTGCGGGCCTGATGGTGGTGGGCGCCATGGCCATGGCGATGTACGAGCTGTTCAGCTGGATCGAAAAACGCACCACGGGCTGGGCGCACCGGGGTTCGCAAGGTGAATAGCCCGACGGCGTTGAGCGAAGCCCAGGCAGCCACGCTGCTGCGCCGCGCCAACGCCGTGGCCCAACGCGCCAAGGACATGGGCCGCCACCCCTTCGGCGCGCTGCTCGTTGCGCCCGATGGCGAAACGGTGCTGGCGGAGCAAGGCAATATCGACACGGTGAACCACGCCGAGAGCACGCTGGCCCGCACTGCGGCAGCCAACTACCCCAGCGCCTACCTGGCCCAGTGCACGCTCGTAACCACCTTCGAGCCCTGCGCCATGTGTGCGGGCACCATCTACTGGGCGGGCATCGGCCGTGTGCTGTATGGCGCTGAAGAAACCGCCCTGCTCACCCTGACGGGTGACCACCCCGAGAACCCCACGCTGGCCCTGCCCTGCCGCACGGTGTTTGCCAGCGGCCAGCGCCCCACCGAGGTGCTGGGCCCGGTGCCCGCACTGCAGGACGAGATCACCGCCCTGCACCGCGACTTCTGGCAGTAGTGGGCTCTGGCGCTTGCATATCAAGCGCAAGCAGCTCCTCTTTCAGTAGCAAAAGACACCACCAACGGGTGCCCCGGCACCCTGCCGCTATACTGCCCGCCCCGTTTGGACGACAGCAGGATCACACCGCATGCGCTTGACCATTCTTTTGCGCCTTCTGGCCCTTGGGGCCGCAGCAGGTCTGGCCGCATGCGGCGGCACCGCACCAACACAGCCAGCGGCGGGCGACGCCACACCGGTCGCAGCGACCCCATCCACCACGCCCCCCATCCGCATCGGCATCGCCCTGGGCGGCGGCGCAGCCAAGGGCTTTGCGCACATTGGCGTGATCAAGATGCTGGAGGCCAATGGCCTGGCACCCGCCGTGGTCTCGGGCACCAGCGCAGGCAGCGTGGTCGGCGCGCTGTATGCCAGCGGCATGAACGCGTTTGAAATGCAGGAAAAAGCCGTGGCGCTGGACGAAGCCAAGATCCGCGACCTGCAGTTGTCATCGGGCGGGTTGGTGCTGGGCCAGAAGCTCGAAGACTATGTGAACGAGCAGGTGCGCCGCAAGCCGCTGGAGCAGATGGCCAAGCCCTTTGTCGTCGTCGCCACGCGGCTGGAAGACGGTGAGCGCACGGTGTTTGCACGCGGCAACACCGGCCAGGCCGTGCGCGCATCAAGCAGCGTGCCGGGCGTGTTCCAGCCCGTCACCATTGGCAAGTACCACTTTGTGGATGGCGGCATCGTGAGCCCGGTGCCGGTGGATGCGGCACGCCAGCTGGGTGCCGACATCGTGATTGCCGTGGACATCTCCAACAAGGCCCGGGGCCAGACGCCCGGCAACATGCTGGGTGCGCTGAACCAATCGATTGCCATCATGGGCCAGAAGCTGGGCCAGGCCGAACTGGCGCGCGCGGATGTAATCGTCCGCCCGCAGGTGCTGGACATCGGCCCTGCCGATTTCAGCCAGCGCGCCAGCGCCATTGTTGAGGGTGAAAAGGCTGCGCTTGCGGTGATGCCGCAGATCCGCGAGCGTGTCGCGCAACTGCAGGCCGAGCGCAGCAGGGCTGTCGCCATGGCCCAGCAGAAAGCGGCCGAAGCCGACCACAAGAACTGCCAGGACAACCGCTCTCGCCTGCAGCGGCTGGCGGGCATGGCGGGGCTGGATGACTCTTGCCCCGCGCCCGCGACGGGCAGGTAGGCTGAGCGCGGCTTGCTGCTGCGGCCTGCATCGGCGGGTTGGTGCGGAGGAACGGGCTGCATTTTGCGGCTCGCGGCTTGCGGCCCGTCCCGATCCGCATTGCTCACTTTCCGCGCGGTTCGCGCACAGGCCCCTAATTGCGAAACCACATCTTGAGCGTCACGTACACCGCGTAGCCCAGGCCCAGCACCATCCACGCGATGAAGAAGAGGTTGGCACAGTATTCGCTCGCATGAGCTGCCAGCGTGTAGACCTGTGTGGTGCAGCCTCTTCCCACACAGGGCACCTCGCCGAGCCACAGAGCCCGCACCAGTGCAAACGCCAGGTAGCTGGCCACCACGCCCGCAACGAGCAAACCCACCGGGCCCACGATGCCCTGCGTGGGTTGACCGTTGTCATCCCAGCGGCCCTTGCGCAGCTGCTTCTGCCCGAATCGGTACCAGGCCCACCCCAGGAGTAGAAGCAGGGTGTAGTAGAGGAATGAGCGCATGGCGTTGCGAGGATTTGTTGAACCGGGCGGCGGCGTGGTGCGGGCCGCATCGTAGCCCAACGGTACTTGGCACGCGCAACACGTGCAATGGCTCAGCCCAGCAATTGCGCCCGCGTGGGCAGGCCGTCCGCATCCCCCGGGAACTGCACGACCCGCGCGCCGATGGCGTTGCCGCGAGCTGCTGCCTGGGCCAAGCCCAGGCCTTCCAGCAACCCGCTGATGACACCCACCGCAAAACCGTCACCCGCGCCCACGGTGTCCACCACGCGTTCCACAGGCAGGCCCGGCGCGATGCCGCTGGCACCAACCTGCTGCGCGTAGTACGCGCCTTCGGGGCCGAGCTTGACGATGACCTGTTTGGCGCCGCGCTCCAGATAGAACGCGGCGATGTCTTCGGCCGTCTGGCGGCCGGTGAGCTGGCGGCCTTCGGCCAGACCGGGCAGTACCGTATCGCTCAAGGCAGCCAGGGCGTTGATGCATTCGGCCATGGCTTCGGGCGAAGGCCACAGGCGCGGGCGCAGGTTGGGATCGAACGAGATCGATGCGCCGGCGGCGCGGGCCTGCCTGGCAAGGAGGAAGGCCAGTTCGCGCGTGCTAGGCGACAGCGCGGGGGTGATGCCCGTGAGGTGCAGCTGGCGCGCCGGAAAGATGCCTGCAGGCGCATCGGCCGCGCCCAGGTGGCTGGCGGCCGAGCCCTTGCGGAAGTATTCGATCTGCGGATCGCTGCCGTCGTCGGTGCGGGTCTTGAGCATGAAGCCCGTGGGGTGGGTGGCGTCAGCCGTCACATAGCGCGAATCAATGCCTTCGTGAGCGAGCACACCGCGCAAGAAACCGCCGAACGAATCGTTGCCCAGGCGCGTGATGTAGCCGGTGCGCAGGCCCAGACGGGCCAGGCCGGTAGCCACGTTCAGCTCTGCCCCGGCCGCCACACGCCGGAAGTCCGGCACGGCGGCCAATTCGCCAGGCTGCAGGGCCATGAAAAGGGCCATGGGCTCGCCGACAGTCAATGCATCCAGCGGCTGAGAAGAGGAAGAAGGAATTGTCTGTGCTGCGTCGTTGCTCATCGTCATCACATCATGGCGCCCCGTTGCCAGGGCAGGAATTCTTTGTCGCCCAGGCCATTTTCCTCGCTCTTGCCGCGCTGGCCCGAGGCGGTGGCAATCGTGCGTTCGAACAAGGCCTGACGCACATCCGGAATGAACGCTTGCCACAAGCATGCCAGTCAGGATGTTCTTGGCGGCTGTCGTCTTGGCACACGTGCGCTCATACCCGCAACGCCCATGGCACCACAGGCACCACAGGCACCACAGGCACCAATGGCACAGTTGTTGCACTGACTCCCGACAAGAGTAGAAGCGTTCACCGCCATGGCCCACGCCCGCACCG
>JBCNOJ010000404.1:0-4821 GCA_039593925.1 Acidovorax sp. | reverse complement strand
CCATGCGCAGGTAGACCTTGCCACGCACCAGCATCAGCATGAGCGGTGATTCGGCCCGCGCTGCACCACCCTCTCCCTCCACCGCATCGAGCAATTGCGAAACTACCGGCGCATGGATCCAGCGCTCCGCGGTTTCGATGCGCTCGGCCACCACGGCAAAGTGCCGCCGAAACGAGGCAGGCAGTTCGGGCCAGGCGACCTCGTCAAACATGGCCAGCCAGCGCATTTCTTCGGGCATGCTCGCATTCACCGTAGTCTGCAGCGTGTCGGTCAGGGCGTTGTAGGCGTTGCCCTCCAGGGCTTCCTGCAGCGGCCGGTTCATCACCATCACTGCGGCGTCCGGATCTGCCCCCACGTCTGCACGGCCTCGCAGCTCCAGCCCGCGCACATAGTCGCGGGTGGAAGCCCCGCACTCCAAGCGCCACGGGCGCCCGCCCACTTCGCCCCCCAGGTCAAAATGGCCGTCAATGGGCTGCGCCACAACGGCCAGGCGTTGGGCATCGGCCCAGCGCACGACCTCCTGGTTGGTCACCGGCTTGGCTGCCGCCGCAGCGCCAGAGGGATGGAAAGCTTTGCGAATGCGATCAAACATGGAAGGTTCGGAGCACGGCGCTCCGCCAAAGTCGCGGTGGGGGCATTATTGTGGGCATTGGCCGGTGCCGCAAACCGCTACCATGGCCGGGTTAATCCATACAGCCTTGCCTCGTCGTGCCTTCCAAGAATTCCTCGCTTGCCTCGCCCACCAAAGCATCGCGCCGCCGCCTGATCGCCTGCGTCGCCACCGTGGCTGCATGCGGGGCACTGTGGGCAGCCCCTGCCGTGCATGCAGCCGCGGGTAGTGATGGCTGGCCGTCTGCAGATGCATCCGCCACTGCCCAACAGCTGGTGCGCTGGGTATCCCGCACGGCAGACAACCAGGGCATGCCGTTTGCCGTGATCGACAAACCCGCGGCGCGCATCCATGTGTTTTCGGCGCGAGCCCAATGGCTGGGCAGCGCCCCGGTGCTGCTCGGCGCAGCGCTGGGCGACCAGTCTTCACCCGACATCGGCACCCGCCCCCTCTCGCAAATCCGGCCAGAAGAACGCACCACGCCGGCCGGGCGTTTTGTGAAAGAGCCAGGACACAACCTGCGTGGTGAAGATATCGTGTGGATTGACTACGATTCCGCCGTATCGCTGCACCGCGTTCGCAGCGTGCATGCGTCAGAACGCCGCCAGCAACGCCTGGCCAGCGCTGGCACACGGGACAAACGCATCAGCTATGGTTGCGTGAACGCGCCAGAGGCTTTTTACAACCAGTGGATCGCACCGATCTTTGGCAAAGTACCGGGCGTGATCTATGTATTGCCGGACACCGAACCGTTTGCTTCTATTTTTGTAGCTGCTAGCGCTCATTGATGAACAGATTCAGACATAAAAACACCTGAAATCTTTTTAAACCGAGCGCTAATAGCTATTATTTATATAGCAATCAGTCTCTGGCAGCGCAAGTTCACACCGCCGCCGCCAGCGGCAAATTCAGCAGCAGGTTCTGCGGCTTGATGCGCACCACGCCATCCACGCCCGTGGCCAGGCCCAGGTACACCGGCTTGCCCGCCACATCCGACCGCATTTCGGCTGGATTCGCAAAGGTCAGCGTGAACAGGCTGACGAGCCGCGCCATGCGCTCTGGCTCCACGGGCTGGTCCTGGTACAGGTCGTTGAGGATTGCGGTGGACTCCACATCCAGCCCCACATGCCAGCGCCAGGCGCTGTCGGTGACCTGGTGCACTGGCTCGATCTGCACCTGCACGCCCAGCAGATGCGCCACCCAGCGCTCCAGCACACGGGCCAGGGCTTTCAGGCCGGATCGGGCGCGGGTCATCTTGAAGGTCAGGCCATGGCTTAGGTCCTGCGTCAGCTCATGCGTGAGGTCGAGCAGAAAGTGGTGGCGATCGCTCTCCTGCCAATATTGCGCCGCACTGTCGGCCGACAGCACCTTGACCTGCGCTGTGGGCTGCAGTGCGCCGCTTTGCAGCAGCAAGCGCCCCACCTCGCCCAGACCCGCCGTTTCGTTGAGCATGTCGAGCGTTTCCCGGTCGCCTGCCAGCATTTGCCCCTCTTGCAAGGTGATGCGCTGGGGCCGAAACAGCATCTCGGCAGCGCGGGCCTCAAAGGCGTTGTTGCAGTCATCCAGCACGTTGCGCAACAGGGCCTGCACCACAGCGTAGATGAACACTGCGGGCACGTTCACCGCCCCACTGCGCATGAGTTGCAGGTAATAAGCCTCCAGCGTGCCGGCGGCCAACAGGCCATCGCGGAAGCGCAGGAACACGGTGTAGTTTTCGCGGGCGTCGTCGTCCTGCAATGCCGCCAACTCCGCAGAGGTGACCGCCCGCGCGGGTGACACCTTGAGCGATTCATGCAGTGCGATCTCTGCAGCGCACGACTCTGGCACCAGCGCCAGCTCTGGTCGGGCCAGCAGCCAACGCAGGTATCCGTCGGTGGGGGGCAACCGGCCACGAGCATCGCGATCCAGCGTTTGGAAACCACAACCGGACCAGAAATCGTGAAGTGTCGTCATGAAGAAATGAGAGAGCCAATGACCTCAGAGGATGGTAGCTTCGGAAGCTTCCGCACCACGACGCAACACAGCAAATCCACATGGGTATCCGCTTGCTTCGCAACGTTACCAGTCAAAAAAGACCTGTTGCCGTGCCTTCAAGGTCCAATGCGCAAGCACATCATGCCTGCTCAGGCCGTAGAGGCTGTCTACCAAGGCAAACTGCGTCACGGTCCACGCCACGGGCGCAACCACCATTGGGTCAATGCGTTCGTGCTTGTAGTGCAAAGTCATGTGCGGGTTGAAATGGCTGCGGATCTGAGTTTCTGCAAACCCCATGCGGCGCATCGTGTTGCCAAGCGCCTGTTGAAATCCTCGCAATTCACGCGCAGCGCCCGCTTGCGGCGCCAGCTCGACGGTGCCGAAAGTCCCCTTTTCAAAGCCGCCCCGGGACTGCAGCACGTCGAGGCGGACCCCAAACGGTTCGTAGTCCATGGCGCTACCCGCCGCCACCGCCATGTCGATTACCTCCCGGGGGATGCTGTTCAGAAAGCGCCCCAGGGAATGGAGCGTGATGTGCAGCCGATCCAAGGACATCGGCTCGCCTCTGCCCGCCCCACAGGGTCCTCGGAGGCGCTGCAATAACCCCTTGGCCATCTCGGCGGCAAGCGGCGTAGGGGAGAGAAAATAGTAGAGATCGTGAAGCTGGGACATGGCACACAAAGCTCAGGAAGATCCGTCGCATTGTGCGCCAATACTGTTTAAATAACCAGTATTTTTATTTACCCTCACTCACTCCCACTCAATCGTCGCTGGCGGCTTGCTGCTCACGTCGTACGTCACGCGGTTGATGCCGCGCACTTCGTTGATGATGCGGCCCGACACCTTCTTGAGCAGCGCATACGGCAACTCGGCCCAGTCAGCGGTCATGAAGTCGCTGGTCTGCACCGCGCGCAGGGCCACCACGTAGTCGTAGGTGCGGCCGTCGCCCATCACGCCCACGCTCTTGACGGGCAAAAACACGGTGAAAGCCTGGCTGGTCAGGTCGTACCAAGTCTTGCCAGTGACTTCGTCTTTGAAGTTGCGCAGCTCTTCGATGAAGATCGCATCGGCACGGCGCAGCAGGTCGGCGTATTCTTTTTTCACCTCGCCCAGGATGCGCACGCCCAGGCCGGGGCCGGGGAATGGGTGGCGGTAGACCATGTCGGGCGGCAGGCCCAGGGCCACGCCGAGTTCGCGCACCTCGTCCTTGAACAGGTCGCGCAGCGGCTCCAGCAGCTTCAGGCCCAACTGCTCGGGCAGGCCGCCCACGTTGTGGTGGCTCTTGATGGTGACAGCCTTCTTGCTCTTGGCGCCGCCCGATTCGATGACGTCAGGGTAAATGGTGCCCTGCGCCAAAAAGGTGGCGCCCTTGTGGCCGCCGGTGCCCGCCTTGAGCTTGGCGGCTTCGGCCTTGAACACGTCCACAAACAGGCCGCCAATGATCTTGCGCTTTTGTTCGGGTTCGCTCACGCCGGCGAGCTTGCCCAGGAACAGTTCGCTGGCATCCACGCGGATGACCTTGGCGTGCAGCTTGCCTTCGAACATGTCCATGACCATGTCGCCCTCATGAAGGCGCAGCAAGCCGTGGTCCACAAACACGCAGGTGAGTTGGTCACCAATGGCGCGGTGAATGAGCGCCGCAGCCACGGACGAATCCACACCGCCCGACAGGCCAAGGATCACTTCCTCGTCGCCCACCTGCTCGCGGATTTTCTGCACGGCTTCTTCGATGTAGTCGCCCATGATCCAGTCGGCACGGGTGCCGCAGATATCCAGCACAAAGCGCTCCAGCAGGGCCTTGCCCTGCACCGTGTGCGTGACTTCGGGGTGGAACTGCACGGCGTAGTAGTGGCGGCTTTCGTCGGCCATGCCAGCGATGGGGCAAGACGGCGTGGAGCACATCACCTTGAAGCCTGGGGGCAAGGCCGTCACCTTATCGCCGTGGCTCATCCACACCTTGAGCATGCCGTGGCCTTCGGGCGTGGCGAAGTCTTCGATGCCCTTGAGCAGCTCGGTGTGGCCATGGGCGCGCACTTCGGCGTAGCCGAATTCCCGCGTGTTGGAGCCTTCCACCTTGCCACCCAATTGCTGGGCCATGGTCTGCATGCCGTAGCAGATGCCCAGCACGGGGATGCCCAGCTCAAACACGGCATCCGGTGCCTTGTCATCCACCTCGTACACGCTAGCGTGGCTGCCTGACAGGATCACACCTTTGAGCGAGCCGTCCTTGGCGTATT
>JBCNOJ010000403.1:0-4822 GCA_039593925.1 Acidovorax sp. | reverse complement strand
GGCGAACGTCAGCAGAACGAAGACGCCACCGAGAGTGAGCAGTGTGCGCAGTGCTCTCCACGGGCCCATGCCACTGGTGCGCATGATGGTGAATTCCGAGCTTTGCGCCAGCCGAGCCATCACGAAGATGGTTCCTATCAATACCGTGATGGGCAAAAGCTCGTACAAATGGCTGGGAATGCTCAGCACTACAAACAGAAAGGCATGTGAGAGCTGGTAGCCATCGGAACCGGTGCGACCCACCCAGCGCAGCTCGTCCACCAGGTCAAAAAAGAAGAAGAGCGCCAGGAAGCCTGCTGTGACAAAGGCGACGGCAAACAGCGCTTCACGGTGAATGAGGCGTCGAAGGGTCTTCATACCGATCCCTCGGTTGGCCGGGAAGATGCCTTGCTGCGCCACAGGCTTGCCAGCGTCCATTGGTTGTGCCGCGCGGCCAGTACCAGCAGCGACAGCAGCAGCATGCCGCCGTGCAGCAGCACCATGAAGGTGGCCAAGCCCAGGCGCCCGGCGCCCACCCAGCTTTGTCCCAGGGTCATGAGGTTGTAGTACACGATGAAACCAAACAGCGCGAACACCAAACCGGTGCTTCGTGCTGCGCGTGGGTTGACGCTGGCCACGGCCAAACCCAGCACCACAAAATTAAGGGCAGCCAGCGCCAGGCCCAGGCGCCAACCCAATTCGGCGCGGTATGCAGGCAGTGGCTGCATGAGCAGCTCATGGGTTGCACGGGTTTTTACGGAAAGCTCCTCTGCGGCACCTGCAGGCGCCGAACCAATACGGGTGCCGTATTCCACAAACTCGCTGATCTTGACGCCGGGTTTGTCGCGCGAGGTTTCCAGCCGCTGGCCTTCACTGAGCAGTGCCATGCGTTCGCCATTCTGAATTTCAAGCCGCGCACTGCGCGCCGAGGTGACGGATTCGCGAACGCCGTCTGTGGCTGCAATGAAGATGTTGTTGCCAACCTGGGTGTCGGGAGTGTCCTTGTCGATGAAGAACACCCTGCTGCCGTTGGAGGACTCCTGAAACTCGCCAGGCGCGATCCGGTCGATGTCGCTGCGCTGCTCATACTGGGTTCTGAGCTGCTGGATCTGAGAGTTGGCCCAGGGCCATACCAACAGCGAAAGCACTGCAATGACCACCATCACGGGCCACGCAAAGCGGACCAGGGGCTTGAGCACGCTGATGAGTCCGCGGCCGCTGGAAAACCAGATGACCATTTCACTGTCGCGGTACATGCGCGAGAGGGTGCCCACCACGGCTATGAAAAGACTGAGGCTGAGAATGGTGGGCAACTGCCCCAACACCGTGTAACCCATGACCAGCATCACGTCAGACGGGCTTACGCTGCCCTTGGAGGCTTGCCCCAGCGTGCGGATGAGCATCATGGTCATGACCACGGTAACCAGCACCACCAGCGTCGCGCCGAAGCTGCGAGCAAGCTCCTTGCGAATGGATGAATCGAATAACATTGGCTAAGAGCAGGCCAAGGGCCTGCGACGCATTTTTGTTGTCCCGCGAAAGTGCACAACACGCTCAAAAGGAAAACACCGATTATGAACTTTGATCTCAAGACCCTTGATCTGACCGCGGCTGCCTCCGAAAAATGCGATCTGTTGATCGTGTTGATTCCGGAAGGCTTCAAGCCGGGGCGGGACGCGCTGTCCGCGTTGGCGGCACTGGCGCTCAAGAGCGGGGATCTGTCCACCAAGGCGGGCAAACATCTGCAGCTATATCAAGTGCCTGCGGTGGCGGCCCGCCGTGTGGTGTTGGTGGGGCAGGGCGATGGTTCGGCGCGCGCTACGCGGCAGGCGGTGCAAGCGGCTGGCGCAGCTATCAAGGCGCCCCAGACCAAGCGGGTGGTGGTGTGTTTTGGAGGCAAGGTGCAGGCGGCGGCAGTCAGTGCGGCTGTGCAGTCGATCGCCGATGTGAGCTATGTGTACACCACCACCAAATCCAAGGTGGAGGCGCGCAGTCTTTCCCGGTGCATCATCGGCGTGCCTCAGGCGGCAGAAGCCCGTGATGAATTCGACAGCGGTGTGGCCTTGGTTGCTGGCGTTGAATTTGCCCGCGAATGGGGGAATCGGCCGGCCAACCATGCAACCCCCTCTTTGCTCGCCGATGCTGCCAAGTCGCTGGCCAAGCTTCCGCGAATCCAGTGCAAGGTGATGGGCCCGGCTGAGGTGGGGCGCTTGAAGATGGGGGCGTTCATGGCGGTGGCGCGCGGCTCGGAAGAGCCTCTGCGCTTTATTGAACTGCGTTACACCGGTGCGGCCAAGGATGCAGCGCCGGTCGTGCTGGTGGGCAAAGGCATCACGTTCGATACCGGGGGCATTTCCATCAAGCCTGCGCCCGAAATGGACGAGATGAAGTTCGACATGTGTGGGGCTGCCAGCGTGCTGGGCGTGTTCCGCGCTTTGGGCGAACTGCAGCCTGCCATCAACGTCGTTGGGTTGATTCCCGCGTGCGAAAACATGCCGGATGGACGTGCAGTCAAACCGGGCGATGTGGTCACCAGCATGAGCGGCCAGACCATCGAAATCCTCAACACCGACGCCGAAGGGCGCCTGGTGCTGTGCGACGCGTTGACTTATGCCACCCGTTTCAAACCTGCGGCAGTGGTGGATATCGCCACGCTCACCGGCGCGTGCGTGATAGCGCTGGGTGGCGTGCGCAGTGGCCTTTTTGCCAACGATGATGCTTTGGCGGCGGCCTTGCAGAGCGCGGGCGACGTGGCGCAAGACCTGTGCTGGCGCATGCCGCTGGACGACGACTATGCCGATGGGCTCAAGAGCAATTTCGCCGACATGGGCAACGTGGCTGGTCGCGCCGGGGGCTCCATCACGGCTGCCAAATTTCTGCAGAAATTTGTGGGCGACATGCCTTGGGCGCACTTGGACATTGCTGGCACGGCCTGGAAAGGTGGCGCGGCCAAGGGCTCCACAGGTCGGCCCGTGGGCTTGCTGGTGCAGTACCTGCTCAATCAGGCTGAAATCAAACCAGCATCCACTCGGTCGACAGGTGGCAAACGGCTTGCAGGCCCGCGTGCCGCACGTTCCCGTGTTGGTGCGTGATTTGACGTCGTAGGGCAAGCCATGACCGAAGTAGCTTTTCACTTCAATGCGCCCGATAAACTGGCTTATGCGTGCCGGTTTGCGCGCAAGGTGCACAAAAGTGGTGCCCGACTGGTCATCGCGGCGCCCTCGGAGGTGGTGGCAGAACTGGACCGCTTGCTGTGGATGATGGCGCCGCAGGACTTCGTGGCCCACTGCCGGGCCGATGCAGACGAGGAATTGGTTCAGGTGTCGCCCGTGGTGCTGACGGTTGACGCGCGGACTGCCCCGCACCAAGACGTGTTGCTGAACCTGCATGCGGAGGTGCCTGAGGGGTTTGGCCAGTTTGAAAAGCTGGTGGAGGTGGTGAGCGCGCAGGATGAAGCGGACCGGACTGCTGCGCGTGCTCGGTGGAAACACTATGCCTCCCGCGGCTACGCGATCACCCGCCATGACCTTGTGCTGAAGACACACTGAAGACCCAACGATGGCGATTCCTCCCCGTACTCCACCCCGGTTCGTGCCGACACTCACCGAAGTGGTGCAGACGTCGGACGCCGCTGCCATGCCAAACGCTGTGCCCAAAGCGGTTTCTGCGGGACTTGCATCGCCGCGTACCTCAAGCGTGCCCCCTTCCGTCTCAGCGCGTGCAGCACCTTCAGGCGCGCCCGCGCCGTCCTTGACGCCAGCGCATTCTGCGCAGCCTTCACCAATGCCCACCGGCGCCTCGCCGCGTACCGGGGCTGCGCCCTACGTGGGGGAACATGGGGCACCCCCCACACAGGCTTCTACGGCACGCTTTTCCATGCCTAATCCATCAGGCTCATTGGCTGCTCGGCCAGCGGAGGGTTCCACGCTGTCCAATGCCGCAGCCTTGTCAACAACGAGAGCACCAAGCGCTTTTCCTGTGCCTACCTCGTCGGCGATTCGCGATTCGTTTGTGCCTCAACAGTCGGCTGCTGTAGGGGCTGCAGCTCCGCAGGTTCCCGTCGCGGGACTCGATCCCCTGACTGCGCGGCCGTCTCACCGACCCATGCCGGAAGGAATGGAGGAATACATGGTCCATCGGGTCATGCAGCGCGTCGATGTGGTGCTGGACAAGCGCTTGCGTGAAGCTATCGCCACGGTGGTGCAGGAACAGACCCGATCAATCCTTCCGCGCCTGCGTGAAGAGGTCGAATCTGTGGTGCGACAAGCCGTTTACGAAGCGGTTGCCGATGAGCTTTCCATTGGCGAACGTGCACCCACAAAGGGATGACAGGGTATTCCCCTGTGGTTTCCCTCGCATTTAATCGTGTTCCCTAATGATCTGGCCCGTAAATTGCGATATGTTCGCCTGCGTTGAGACACAAGAACCATTCTCAGCGTTTATCTTTACTGGAGATTGATATGCAATTGAAGTTGAAACTGACCGTGGTTGCTGCTATCGCGGCTGCTGCTGGTGTGGCCTCTGCACAAGAGCAGGTGGTCAAGATCGGCCACGTGGCTCCGGTTTCCGGCGCCCAAGCCCACTACGGCAAGGACAACGAAAATGGCGCCCGCATGGCCATTGAAGAGCTGAACGCTCAAGGCGTCACCATCGGCGGCAAGAAGATCAAGTTCGAACTGGTTGCTGAAGACGATGCAGCTGACCCGAAACAGGGCACGGCAGCCGCACAAAAACTGTGCGATGCCAAGGTCGCTGGCGTGGTCGGTCACCTCAACTCCGGTACCACCATCCCCGCTTCCAAGGTTTACAACGACTGCGGCATCCCTCACGTCACTGGCGCGGC
>JBCNOJ010000402.1:0-4826 GCA_039593925.1 Acidovorax sp. | reverse complement strand
GAGTCCAGCGCTTCGAAGCGTGGCTGCTGAGCTACGTGCAAGCGGCCAAGGACGCAAACCGTCTGGATGCCGATGAGCGCGCCATACGCAAACGCGATGCAGATTCACCGTTTTGCACCGCACTCCAGAACGAATTCGGAGATGAAGCCGAGCGGCACCTCGCCGACTTCTTTATGTTCCCGGTGCTGCATGACAGCATTCCGAACATGCGCGCACGCGCTGACAGTGTGTGGAGCTTTGCGCGCGATGTGAACGATTTGCTGACCGAGGCCGTCAAGAAGTGGGGGCGGGATTACACCTGCCAACTGGCTTTGGAGCGCTTGCGCCACCAACTGCGCCATCCCGCCGATGCAACCGAGTGCGCCGCACCGCGCTGGCTGAACGCAGAGCGCGCGCGGATTTGTACCCAGATTGCAGAACCGTACCGAGACTACCGACTCGCGGAACTCAATGCGGCCTTGACGCGCAGCTTCCATCCCTTTCTGGAGCCAGCCCCCGACTCGCTCGGCCGACTGATCTGTGAAATGGAGTCCTCCCGCGCTCAGCTGGACGAATTCCTGGATTTGATGGAGCAATCCTGCGACACCTGGGTGGACGAGCATTTCCAGCCGCCACCGCAGGTGGAAGACGGCGAATGCAAAGGCCGCATGCGCACCTCCGAGTTTTTCGGCCTGACCGACTTTGCGGATGACCTGGTACACCCGTACGCACGTTTCGGCCCTCTCACCTCTGCATGGGTCCAACGCCTGTTCGAGGTGGAGTGGCCGCGTGGTGCGCGGGTGGTGGGCACTTGCGTGCGGCAGGAAGACGAGCTCCTGAATGACTTCAAAACCGAGGCGCTGGACTGGGTGTACGGCCACTGCACCAAACGACTGGACGAGGCCATCAGCTCACTCGGCAAGCTCGCAGACCATTGGGGCGTGGAATACGATCACCTCACCGAACGAAGCCTGAGTGGCATCCGATTCGTGGTCGCAGGCGCACGCCTGCTGGCGCAGATGCCGTCGCCGCCACCCATCCTCGGGCTGGTGCAGTCCGATGCGGATCGCCCCGCCGCACGGGCCTTGAAGCTGATCTGCAATGTGCAACCCCTGAGTGCAGCGGAATCTGCAGAGCTGGTGGCTGAGCTGCGCCAGTTCACCCCCGAGGTTTTGCGGCAGTTGCTGCGCCACTGCCGCGCCCAGGCCGACGAAGTGCTGGAGGCGCTGGGCTGGGGCAGCGCAGCGCCGCTGTACCGCTTCATGCGCGAGTGCGAGCGGGCCGATGCCAATGCGTACTTCGATGTGCCGGTATTGAAGGAGCACCTCCAGCGCGCAGGCAAGTCCGGTGAACTGCTGCTGGCATGGCACAAGAAGTACAAGCATTTGAAAGTGACCATGCATCGCATCGATGCGGTGCAGGGCGTGGAAGACAAGAAGCTGCCAGGCATGCTGGGCAAGCTCTCCCAGGAGCACATTCGCGTATGGGGAATGGTGCCGATCCGCGATGCGGCCGATTTGCGCGAGCGCTTTCACTTTTTCAAAAGTGCCGGCAAGCAGGCATCGAAGATGTATGGCTCCGAGCGGACGGCCAATGTGCGCGATGCAGCCGCCGCGGCGCTGGTGCAGTTGGCGCACAACGCCGGTTTTGCGGACGTGACCGAAATGGAATGGTCACTCGACGCCAGCTCGTACACGCCCCAGGATTGGACTTGGCAGCACGACGACTATGCCGTGGAGCTGACCCTGGTCAGGTTTCAGCCGCAGCTGCAGGTGTACAAGGCAGGGAAGGCCCTGAAGAGCCTGCCACCTGCTCTGAAGAAGGACGCGCGGCTTGCGCCGCTGCTGGCGCAGTTTGACCTGCTCAAGGACCAGAGCAAGCGCTACCGCATTGCCCTGGAAAACCTCATGGTCAGCGGGCGCGCCCTCGCGCCGGACCAGCTTCGTGAACTCTCCAACCTGCCCATGGCCCGGCAGTTGCTGACCGCGCTCTACCTGCAAACACCGGACGGCGAACTGGGTATGCTCGATGACAGCCTCGCGCAGCTGCGCCTGCTAGACGCAGAGGGCCGTCTGGCCGAAGTGCCCCAGCCAGTGGAGCAGCCCCTGACCATCGCTCATGTCCACGCGATGCTGGCCACCTGCCGTTTGATCGCGTGCCAGCGGCACGTGGTGCAGTCGGCGCTGGTGCAACCGTTCAAGCAGGCGTTTCGCGAGTGCTATGTCTTGACGCCCGCCGAGCGCGAGGCGCGTGACCTGTCACGCCGCTTCGAGGGGCGCCGCGTCAAGACTTCGGTGCTGGGCGCGATTTTGTCGGCCAGGGGATGGCGAGTCGATGGCAGCGAAGGCGATTGCATGGCCCGCAAACGCCTGACGCCAGACATCGCCGTCGAAGTGTCCTTGCCCGATGTCCACCACTTCCTGACCGAGGAAGAAGCCACCGTGCTGGGCGAGATTTCTTTCAGCAGCCGGGGTGAACGCATTGCACTGCATGAGGCCCCCGCCCTGCGCTTCTCCGAGGCCATGCGTGACCTGGACCTGCTGATCACTGCAGGCGCCGCCGACACGGATGAGCACTCTGCCGAGGTCCAGCACGCCCGGGTGGCTCTGGTGAGCGCCCTACTCCCCAGCTTGGGCTTGAAAAACGTCAGCGTCGAGGGGCACCACGCCATCATCCAGGGCAAGCGCGCGAGCTACCGCTTGCACCTGGGCACTGCGGTGATTCACGTCATCCCGGCCGGATACCTGTGCATCGTGCCGGCCGAGAAAGCCTCGCAGAAATCCGTTGCCTTGCCCTTTGTCGATGACGACCAGCGCACCAGCGAGGTGTTGTCCAAGCTGCTGCTGCTCAGCGCCGACGACAAAATCAAAGACCCGAGCATCCTGGCACAAATAGAAGGGCGCCAATCCCTGGCTCAGGCCTGAGCGCAGGCGCGGCCCCGGAACGCCTGCAAACTGCCACCGCGCATGCAGCACTCGGCGCCGCTACGGCTGCACCATCAAGGCAGAGCCTGCACCGATGCAGCAGACAAGCCCTGCGAACTGGGCAGCAGAGCCACCGCGTCACACTCTGCCCACGGTCTCAAGCAGCCACAAACGAAAACCGCCACAGGGCGCAAGCCCTGTGGCGGTGTCATGGGAGGCAACGGGGGGTTCCAACCCAGCCTGGCGGCGCCTATGACTGCTGCGCGTTCTGCAGCGCGGCAATGCGCTCTTCGATGGGCGGGTGGGTGCTGAACAGCTTGCCGATGCCACCGGCAATGCCCATGGCAGCCATGCTCTTGGGCAGCTCAGCCGGGTGCGATCCGCCCAGGCGGGCCAGGGCGTTGATCATGGGCTGGCGGCGGCCCATCAGCTGGGCGGCACCGGCATCAGCGCGGAACTCGCGCTGGCGGCTGAACCAGGCCACGATGATGGCGGCCACAAAGCCCAGCACGATGTCGAGCACGATGGTGGTGGCGTAATAGCCGATGCCAGGGCCCGAGCGCTCGCTGTTCTTGTTCAGGAAGCTGTCCACGGCGTAGCCGATCACGCGCGACAAGAACACGACGAAGGTGTTCATCACACCCTGGATCAGCGTCATGGTGACCATGTCGCCGTTGGCGATGTGGGCCACCTCATGGCCGATCACGGCTTCCACTTCTTCCCGCGTCATGCCTTGCAGCAGGCCGGTGGACACGGCCACCAAGGCGTTGTTCTTGAACGCGCCCGTGGCAAAGGCGTTCGGGTCGCCCGGGAAGATACCCACTTCCGGCATACCGATACCGGCCTTGTCGGCAAACTTGCGCACGGTGTCCACGATCCAGCGCTCATCGGCCGAGCCGGTGCCGTCGATGATCTGCACCTTGGCACTCCACTTGGCCACGGGCTTGCTGATGAGCAGCGAGATGATGGCACCGCCAAAACCCATGATCAGCGCGAAGCCCAGCAGGGCGCCCAGGTTCAAGCCGTTGGCCGTGAGATAGCGGTTGACGCCCAGCAGGCTCGCCACCACCCCCAGCACCAGCACCACGGCCAGGTTGGTTACGACAAATAACAGGATCCGTTTCATGAGTTCTCCGTGGGACTAAACGATGGGGTACGACAAAAACCAAGGAAGCCACTGCCGCAGCAGATGGGGGTTGCAAGCCCCGCTTCAAGCCAGTCGGGCAGGCAGCCCGCCGGGTAGGTTTCCCCTGCCCCGGCAGGCCGCGATTTCATCGCGCAATGGTAGGTGCAAAACCCCTGGGCGGCCTTATCACACAGGGGTTGACGGGAATTAGCCCACCGGTTTGGGGCAAGCCCCGCGGGGTGCACGAAACACCTGCGGGTCGGCATAAAAATCTGCGGACCCGTTGGCAGCCCACCATCCTGGAACGCCCAGCACAGGCAGCGGCGTGAAAGGCTTGCACACCCAGCGCTTTTCATCGATGTCGGCGGCCAGCCAGGCATCCAGATTCGCTATTGAATCAATAGCTACTTGCGCTTGGTAGACGTGCGCTACCATCGGTTTTCGCGGGAAAACCAGCTTTTCAAGCAAGGCGTGGCCAAACAGCACGAGCCGTGCCTCATCCCAGAGCGGGCGCAGGTGCACAAAGAGCCGCAGCCAGTCGCGCGCCTGCAGCGCCTCCCACAGTGGGGCGGGCGCCCAAAGCACCGCCCCGTTTTCATCGAACACCGTCAGTGCATCGCGCAACGGGCCGCGCACTGCCTGCACGCCATCGGCGGCAATGGCTTGCGCCTGCAATTCGTTCAGACGGCGCTTGGTGCGCGGAAAATGGTGCCAGAAGATTACTCGCGCTGGAACGATGTCTGGCTGACGCTTCGCGGCGAATACGGCGCGCGCAGTACCCAGAGCCATCCCGACGA
>JBCNOJ010000401.1:0-4832 GCA_039593925.1 Acidovorax sp. | reverse complement strand
CATTTCTAGCGCACGTGGATATCCAGCGCCCAACACTACCGCATCTCACTAGTAGGAGGGTTGAAGTCGTTCGACTGCCTGCTTGACTGTCTCGGAAGCAGTGAAGCCCGCGCCGTGTTTGGTGGCAAGTTCTTGGGATCGCCGCCAAAACGCTTCCACGCCCATCCCATAAATAAACTGCATCGCCCCCCCCGTCCACGCCGGAAACCCAATCCCAAAAATCGACCCGATGTTCGCGTCATGCACGCTGGTCAGCACGCCCTCGGCCAGGCAGCGCGCGGTCTCGATGGCCTGACGGTAGAGCAGGCGGTCCTGGATCTCCTGCACGCTCCATTCCACCCCGGGCTTTTCGAACAGGGGTTTCAGCTCCGGCCACAGGTGCTTCTTGGCGCCTGCGGGGTAGTCGTAAAAGCCGCCGCCACCGGCGCGGCCGGGGCGCTTCAGTTCCTTGACCATGCGTTCCACCAGCAGCTCGCCGGGTGTGGCGGTGTAGGTTTTGCCTTCGGCCGCATAGTCGGCGCGGGTCTGGTCCAGCACGTGCACGCTCAGGGTCAGCGCGGTCTCGTCCAGCACGGCCAGCGGGCCCACGGGCAGGCCGGCCTGCATGGCGGCGTTTTCAATGGCGGCGGCGGGGATGCCCTCGCCCAGCATGGCGGCGCCTTCCATCACAAAGGTGCCGAAGGTGCGGCTGGTGTAGAAGCCGCGGGAGTCGTTGACCACGATGGGCACCTTGCCCAGGGCCTGCACGTAGTCGAACGCGCGGGCCACGGTTTCGTCGTCGGTCTGTTTGCCGCGAATGATCTCCACCAGCTTCATCTTGTCCACGGGGCTGAAGAAGTGGATGCCGACAAACTTCTCGGGCTTGCTGCTGGCCGTGGCCAGGCCGCTGATGGGCAGGGTGGAGGTGTTGCTGGCAAAGAAGCCGCCGGGCGCGAGTTGTGGCTCAGCCTCTTGCGTTACTTTGGCCTTGAGGTCGCGGCTTTCAAAAACGGCTTCGATGATGAGATCGCAGCCCGCCAGGTCGGCCACGCTGGCGGTGGGCGTGATGCGGGCCAGCAGCGTCTGCTGGGCTTCGGCCGTCATGCGGCCCTTGTCCACGCGGGCCTGGGTGAGCTTAGCGCTGTAGGCCTTGCCGGCCTCCGCCTTCTCGGTGCTCACGTCCTTAAGCACGGTGGCGATGCCCCGGCTGGCCTGGGCCCAGGCGATGCCCGCGCCCATCATGCCGGCGCCCAGGATGCCAACCTTTTGCGGCTTGTAGCGCGGGGCCGAGCCGGGGCGCGACTTGCCGCTCTTGATCGCGTTCATGTCGAAGAAGAACGTGTTGATCATGTTGCGCGCCAAGGGGCCGGTCATCAGGCGGGCGAGGTAGCGGCTTTCGATGCGCAGGGCGGTGTCGTAGTCCACCATGGCGCCTTCGACCATGGCGGCCAGCGCCGCCTCGGGCGCGGGGTAGCGGCCGCGCGTGGTCTTCTTGAGCATGGCGGGCGCCACGGTGAGGGCGCCTGCAATCTTGGGGTTGGCGGGTGTGCCGCCGGGCATCTTGTAGTTCTTGTCGTCCCACGGCTGCACCGCGTGCGGGTGGCTGGCGATGTGGGCCAGGGCGGCGGGCAGCAGTTGCTCGCGCGTGGCTACCAGCTCGTGCACCAGCTGCAGCTCCAGCGCTTCGGCGGGGTTGAAGAGCTTGCCTTCCAGGATGTAGGGCTGCGCGCCCATCAGGCCCAGCAGGCGCGTCATCTTGGTCACGCCGGTGGCGCCAGGCATCAGGCCCAGCGTCACCTCGGGCAGGCCGAACTGGATCTTGGGGTCGGCCACGGCGATGCGGTAGTGGGCGACCAGGGCCACCTCCCAGCCGCCGCCCAGCGCCGCGCCGTTGAGGCAGGCCACCACGGGGATGCCCAATGTCTCCAGCGTGCGAAAGTGCTTCTTCATGCGCTCGATTTCTCCGAACACGGCAGGAGCATCGGCGGGGGTGAGGCGCATGGTGGCCTTGAGGTCGGCGCCCGCAAAAAAGCTGGTCTTGGCCGATGCCAGCACGATGCCTTTGAGGGCAGTGCCCAGGCGTTCGCGGTCACCCAGCACCTGTGCCGTGACCTCGCCCAGCTCTTGCTGCCACTGGCGGCACATGGTGTTGACGGGGGAGTTGGTTTCGTCAAACGTGATGACGGCGACCTGGCCTTCGGTGCCCTGGGCGGGGATGAGTTCGTAGCGGATGGTTTGCATGATGTTCTTGTCTCCTGCCCGTTCAGATACGTTCAACAATCGTTGCGATGCCCATGCCGCCGCCCACGCACAGCGTGGCCAGGCCATAGCGCTGGCCCCGGCGGTGCAGCTCGTCAATCAGGGTGCCGAGGATCATGGCGCCCGTGGCGCCCAGCGGGTGGCCCATGGCGATGGCGCCGCCGTTCACATTGACCTTGTCGTGTGGCACGCCCAGCTCGCGCATGAAGCGCATGGGCACGGCGGCAAAGGCCTCGTTGACTTCAAACAGGTCGATCTGGTCGATGGTCATGCCCGCACGGGCCAGCGCCTTCTTGGCAGCGGGCACGGGGCCGGTGAGCATGATCGTGGGGTCGGCGCCGCTGAGCGCCGTGGCCACGATGCGCGCGCGCGGCGTGAGGCCGTGGGCCTTGGCAGCGGCCTCGTTGCCGATGAGCACGGCGGCGGCGCCGTCCACAATGCCCGACGAGTTGCCCGCGTGGTGCACGTGGTGGATGCGCTCCACCTGCGGGTAGCGCTGCAGCGCCACGGCGTCAAAGCCCATGCCGCCCAGTTGCTCGAACGAGGGCTTGAGGGCACCCAGGCCCTCCAGCGTGGTCTTGGGTTTGATGAATTCGTCTTCCGCCAGGATGGTCTGGCCGATGAAGTCGCGCACGGGAACGACGGAGTTCTTGAAGTAGCCCGCTGCGCGCGCGGCGGTGGCGCGGCGCTGGGATTCGAGCGCGAAGGCGTCCACGTCGGCACGGGTGTATCCGTCCAGCGTGGCGATCAGGTCGGCGCCGATGCCCTGGGGTACGAACAGCGTGGCGGAGTTGGTCTCCGGGTCTTGCGCCCAGGCGCCGCCGTCGGAGCCAATGGGCACGCGGCTCATGCTCTCCACGCCGCCCGCCACCACCAGGTCTTCCCAGCCGCTGCGCACCTTCTGCGCGGCCAGGTTCACCGCTTCTAGGCCCGAGGCGCAGAAGCGGTTGACCTGCACGCCCGCACAGCGAAAGTCCCACCCGGCCTTGAGCGCGGCCACCTTAGGTAGCACCGAACCCTGTTCGCCCACGGGCGAGACGATGCCCATGACCACGTCGTCCACCGCGGCGGTGTCAAAGCGGTGGCGCGCTTGCAGTTCGGTCAGCAGGCCCACCAACAGGTCGATGGGCTTGACCTCGTGCAGGGTGCCGTCCTTCTTGCCTTTGCCGCGCGGGGTGCGCAGTGCGTCGAATACATAGGCTTCGGTCATGAATGGTCTCCGGTGATCTTGAAAATGGGGAAGCGATTGACAACGAATGTGGGCGAGCAAGCTGCGGTGAGATGCCATGATGGTTGCTGGGACATGGTGCAATGCCTTACAACACGGTGATGGCGCGTAAGCCCGTGCACGGTGTAACCCCCCATGGACCCACGCCAAGACAGCACACTTTCTGACGTCGGGCCAGCCGGTTTTGCACTATCTTTCTGCAGTCGCTATCTAAATTTCTGGCAATGAAAACAAATCCAATCTCAGCAGCGCAGCGCATGGCCCGTAGCGCTATCGAATACGACGATACGCGTGACGGTTTCGCACTGGAGCACCACGTCGTGCTGGCGGCATCCAGTGCGCTGGCCGTGGCGGCTTTCATGGCCCCCTCGCGCGGTGCTGCCGCCGTTCGTGGCATCGGCGCCGGGCTGTTGTTGATGCGCGCGCTGAGCGGTAGCCAGGGTGTCCGCGCCTGGCTGAACGTCACAGACCGCCGCCCTGGCGCGCCGCTGAGTCCCGAGGAAGCCCGGGCCGCCTGGTACTTGTGATGGCGTTCGGCGCCCTTTAAGACCCGCTGGCCTTCCACGATGCAAAGCCGATTGAGCTGAGCTTTTTCGAGCGCCGGTTGAGGTTTCCACAAGCGCGTCCCGAATGGCGGGCAATGATCGATCAGGGCATCGTGCATGGCACGCTTTGTGAGACTCGGGGCGCTCATGGTGGATTGCCGCCCCGTCACTTGCCCAGGCCCATCGCACGCGCAATCACTTCTTTCATGATCTCGTTGGTGCCGCCGTAAATGCGCTGTACGCGCGCGTCGGCATAAGCGCGGGTGATGGGGTATTCCCACATGTAGCCGTAGCCGCCAAACAGCTGCACGCATTCGTCCATCACTTTGCACTGCAGGTCGGTCGTCCAGTACTTGGCCATGCTGGCGGTTTCGGTGTCGAGCTGATCGCGCACGATCAGCTCACAGCATTTGTCCACGAACACGCGGGCCACCTGCACCTGCGTTTGCAGCTCGGCCAGGATGTGGCGGGTGTTCTGAAAGGACGCCACGCTTTGCCCAAACACCTTGCGCTGCTTGACGTAGTCCAGCGTCCAGTCAATGGCCGCCTGGGCGGCAGCCACGGCGGTGATGGCGATCTGCAGGCGCTCCCAGGGCAGCTGCTCCATCAGGCAGATAAAGCCGCGCCCTTCCATGGCGGGGCCGCCCAACAGGTTGTCCACGGGCACCTGCACGTCGTTGAAGAACAGCTCGGACGTGTCCTGCGCCTTCATGCCCATCTTCTTGAGGCGCTGGCCTTTTTCAAACCCGGGCATGCCGCGCTCCACCAGCAACAGGCTGGTGCCCTTGGCGCCTGCGGCCGGGTCTGTCTTGGCGACCACG
>JBCNOJ010000400.1:0-4838 GCA_039593925.1 Acidovorax sp. | reverse complement strand
TCACCACCAACCTGACAGCGTTCTTCCGCGAGCAGCACCATTTCGAGATTTTTGCATCGCATTTGCGTGCGAAGCCCTCTGCCAACTGGCGCGTTTGGTGCAATGCTGCATCGACTGGCGAAGAGCCATATTCCATCGTGATGACCGCGTTCGAGGCGTTGGGAATGAACGCCTCGTTCAAGCTGACGGCGAGTGACATCGATTCCCGCGTGTTGGCCACAGCCTCGCAGGGTGTGTACCGGCTCGACAGCCTCAAGGGTCTGAGCCCGGAGCGGCTGCAGAAATTCTTCTTGCGAGGCAAGGCGGGGAACGCCGGCATGGTGCGCGCCAAGCCCGAATTGCGGCGCGTGATTGATTTCATGAGCGTTAATCTGATCCGGGACGACTGGCCTTTCAAAGAGCCGTTCGATGTCGTGTTCTGCCGCAATGTCATGATCTACTTTGACGCGCCGACGCAGCGGCGCGTGCTTGAGCGTATTCACCGGGTGCTGAAACCGGGCGGCATGCTGTTCGTAGGTCATGCCGAGAATTTCAGCGAATCCCGTGATCTCTTCACATTGCGCGGCAAGACGGTGTACGAGCGCCGTTGACCTGTCCATGTTGTCCAGCCGTACGCACCCATGACCAACATTCAAGCAGGCACCTCGCCGTCCATGCCCGCCAGCCCTTCGGGCACTCCTGAGCGGCGCAGAGCACCCCGCATTGCTCCGTTGAGCGCAGACATCTACACGGGCGGGGCGGTCCCCATACGCGAGTCGTCGTTGCAGGAGCTCAAGGCGCGTTCCCGCAAGCCTGGCGAGGCATCTTTTTTCTACCTGGACCACCACTTTCAACACAACGCGGTAAAGGTGTTGCCGGGTGAATACTTCGTGTCTGACGAAAACCTGGTCATCATGACGGTGCTGGGCTCGTGCATTGCCGCGTGCCTGTGGGACAGCCGCTCTCGCATCGGAGGCATGAACCACTTCATGCTGCCAGACGGAGACCTTGCCGATGCATCTGGGCGCTATGGCTCGTACGCCATGGAGCTGCTTATCAACGAGATGCTCAAACTCGGGGCGCGGCGCGAGACCATGCAGGCCAAAATCTTTGGCGGTGCGCAGGTCATGCACAACTTCACGACCATGAACGTGGGGGAGCGCAACACCAACTTCGTCCTGAACTACCTGCACACCGAGCGCATCCCGATCGTGTCTGAAGACGTTCTCGACATCTATCCCCGCAAGGTGGTGTTTTTCCCGGTCACCGGCAAGGCCATGGTCAAGCGGCTGGCACATGCCCATCCAGAAGCTCTGGTGGCTCAGGAGGTCCGTGGCAATGCAGCCACCGTGGCCAAAACCACATCCGGTGGTTCTGTGGATCTGTTTTGAGGAAGGCGTGAGTTGATGAGCAGGAAAATCCGGGTGATCGTGGTGGACGATTCGGCGCTGGTCCGAAGTCTGCTGTCAGAGATCATCAACCGGCAGCGGGACATGGAGTGCATCGGCACGGCCAATGATCCATTGATCGCGCGCGAAATGATTCGTGAGCTCAACCCCGACGTCATCACGCTGGATGTCGAGATGCCGCGCATGGACGGCATTGATTTTCTGGGCCGGCTCATGCGGCTGCGGCCCATGCCGGTGCTCATGATCTCCACATTGACCGAGCGTGGCGCCGAGGTGACCATGAAGGCTCTGGAGCTTGGTGCCGTGGACTTTGTGGCCAAACCCCGGGTGGGCCTGGCCAATGGCCTGAACGAACTGGCGTCGCAGATCGTAGACAAGATCCGGGTGGCCGCCGTAGCCCAGGTTCGGCGTGCGCCACCCCGCGAGGCGCTGCCTGGCGGGGGGGCGAGTGCTGCAAGCGCTGCGCCAGCCACCACGCTGCTAGGCCGTCTGTCCACCGAGAAGCTGATTTGCATTGGTGCTTCTACCGGCGGCACCGAAGCCATCAAGGAGGTGCTGGTGCAAATGCCGGCAGATTCTCCGGCCATTGTCATCACCCAGCACATGCCGCCTGGGTTCACCACGAGCTTTGCAGCGCGCCTGAACGGGCTGTGCCAGATCACTGTGAAAGAGGCGGTCAATGGTGAGCGCATCTTGCCCGGACATGCCTACATCGCTCCGGGCGGCACACAATTTCATGTGGCACGTAGCGGCGCCAACTACGTGGCGGTCGTGGACGATGGCCCGCCTGTCAATCGCCACAAGCCTTCGGTCGAAGTGCTGTTCAAGTCCGCTGCGGCAGTGGTGGGCCGTAACGCTTTTGGAATCATGCTCACCGGCATGGGAAACGACGGTGCAGCAGCCATGCGCGAGATGAAGGACGCTGGCAGCTACAACTACGTTCAGGATGAAGCGACCTGCATCGTGTTTGGCATGCCGCGCGAGGCCATCGCGCACGGGGCTGCGGACGAGGTACTACCGCTTGGGCAGATTGCGCCTGCCCTGATCACCCGGTTGCGTGGCGCGACCGACCGCCTGCACCACCGCATTTGATCTGCTGCGCGCAAAAGCGCCAAGTCGATCAAAGTCTCGGATTGGCCGGGCGGTGCGGGGCGGCTCGCAGATTCCGCTAAGGCGCGTCGGCCGGCCTACGCTGACAAGGTGGTCCAGCGCTCCAAAGCCTCCATCAGTTCATCTTCGATAGCGCTGGCCCGCGTGGTCATCGTGGTAGCGCGCGCGGGGTCGGTGCTGTAGAGCTTGCCATCGGCCAATGCTTGCTGCAGCTCCTGTTGCTCGGCTTCCAGTGCGGCGATGTGGGTGGGGAGCTGGTCCAGCTCGCGCTGTTCTTTGTAGCTAAGCTTCTTTTTTGATAGCTGCTCACGCTTGATGGGCAAGCGCTGAGCCTCATTTTCATCGGTATTCTCTTGCACGGGCTTGGTGGCGGCGGCAACGGGCGCTGCGAGGGCCCGGCTCCGTTTGGACTGCAGCAACCAGTCCTGCACACCACCTTCGTATTCACGCCAGAGCCCGTCGCCTTCGAAGGCAATAGTGCTCGTCACCACGTTGTCCAGAAAGGTGCGGTCGTGGCTGACCAGAAAAACCGTGCCTTCGTAGTTCTCCAGCAGTTCCTCCAGCAGGTCCAGCGTATCAATGTCCAGGTCGTTCGTGGGCTCATCGAGAACCAGTACGTTGGCGGGCCGTGCAAACAGACGGGCCAGCAGCAGTCGGTTGCGCTCGCCCCCCGACAGTGAGCGGACCGGCGAATGTGCGCGTGCTGGCGAGAAAAGGAAGTCGCTCAGATAGCTCTTGACGTGCTTGCGCTGGTTGCCAATCTCAATCCACTCGCTGCCCGGACTGATGAAGTCTTCCAGCGTTGCATCCAGATTGACTGCGTGTCGCATCTGGTCAAAGTAAGCCACCTGCAGGTTGGCGCCTTGGCGAATGGTTCCGCTGTCGGGTGCTAATTCGCCCAGGATCATTTTGAGCAATGTGGTCTTGCCAGCGCCGTTGGGCCCGATCAAGCCCACCTTGTCGCCCCGAAGAATCGTGCCAGTGAAGTTGCGCACGATGGTTTTCTCGCCAAAGGCTTTGCCCACACCTTGCAGCTCGGCGACGATCTTCCCCTGATATCCGTTAGAGCTGCCTGTCGCCACGTCCATGCGCACGCTGCCAACTACATTGCGGCGCGCCTCGCGTCGAGCCCGCAGTTGTTCAAGCCGTGTGATGCGGCTTTGACTGCGTGTGCGGCGCGCCTCCACACCCTTGCGAATCCAGACCTCTTCCTGCGCTAGCAGCTTGTCAGCTTTCGCGGCGATCACAGCCTCTTGCGCGAGTTGCTCTTCCTTTTGCAGCAGGTATTGCGCGAAGTTGCCGGGGTAGGAGCGCAGTTGCCCGCGGTCAAGTTCAACGATGCGCGTGGCGATCCGGTCAAGAAACGAGCGGTCGTGGGTGATCGTGACCACGCTGCCGGGGAAGTCGATCAGCAATTCCTCCAGCCACTCAATGGAATCGAGGTCCAGGTGGTTGGTGGGTTCATCGAGCAGCAGAACATCCGGCCGGGCCACTAATGCCTGGGCCAGCGCAACGCGCTTCTTCGTCCCGCCAGACAGCGTGCCCACGATCGCGTCGGGGTCAAGGTGCAGACGCTGCAGTGTTTCTTCCACGCGTTGTTCCCAGTTCCAGGCGTCGTAAGCCTCTATCTGAGACTGCAGCGCATCCAGGTCCAGCCCGTCTGCGCCTGAGAGATACAGATCCCGAATCGCAATGACCTGCTGCAAGCCCTCTGATGCGGCCTTGAAAATACTGGTGGCGGCGTCCAGTGAGGGCTCCTGCGCCACGAACGCAATCCGAACACCTTGCTGGACTTGCAGCGAACCGTCGTCGGGCTTGGCCAGACCGCCCAGAATTTTGAGCAGGGACGACTTGCCAGCACCATTGCGGCCAATCAGTCCGACCCGCTCGGATGCCTCCAGGGAAAAACCTGCGTGATCCAGCAGTGCAACGTGCCCGAATGCGAGTTGGGCGTCCAGTAAGGTGATAAGTGCCATAGGGTGTGGATTATCGACGCGCGTTGCTTCTTGGCTCTTTAGGAAGCTGCTGGGATAAGGGCGCTCTTCCACCGCTGAGCTACTAGCCGCGGCTCGCGCAACTTTCTCGCTCGACTTGTTGCCTTGAGTCCGAAAACGGTGCTATAGTCGAGGGCTTCGCTACACGGAGCGGCTTTTAGGGATTGACTGGCGGATGAGTCTGCTGGTGGTTCTGGGAAGGTTGTTGTGAAGTGTGGCGGGGCGAAGTTGGCTGGGGTTTGAAAGAGCTTCTAAAAATTTCGCGCTTTGGGTTGCGAGCGGCGTTAAAACCGGTATATAATTCAAGGCTTCGCTCGGTGGGATTGGTTGTCGCAAGATGCTGATT
>JBCNOJ010000040.1:0-17705 GCA_039593925.1 Acidovorax sp. | reverse complement strand
GAGATGCCGCCCTGGTGGCCCAACTGCACGTCCTGCCGGCCAAGCAGCAGGCCAATGCCGTGCGTGTGCAGCGCGGTGACGGCGTGGCCGCTCTGAAACAGGCCGCGCCCGGCAGCATCGATCTGGTGCTGATCGACCCGCCGTTTGACGGCGATCTGTTCGCGCCCGCCCTGCAGGCCGCTGCCAAGGCTGTGACGGCGGAGGGCTTCATCTACCTCGAAGCGCCCCGTGCCTGGGCTGAAGAGGACTTGGCGGCCATTGGCCTGGTGCTGCACCGCCACCTCAAGGCAGGTGCTGTGCACGCGCACCTGTTGCGCCGCGGCGCTGCGCTAGAGGGTTGAGGCGGCGGGTGCAGTGCCCCTGCGCTGCTGATGGCTTAGCGGATGGTGCGGAGCCTGCGTCTTCAGTCCGATTCATGTTGCAGTGCACTGCATAATGCGCCCCACGCGGTCCGACGGGTCTAGGCGGGGCCCGCGCTCCGCCGCTGGCACCCTCGGGCCACCGTCCATTCGCCATAGAGGAGACAACCAGCCATGGCCCAGAACGTGCTCGCCGTGTACCCCGGAACCTTTGACCCCATCACCCTGGGGCATGAAGACGTGGTGCGCAGAGCCACCCAGTTGTTCGAACGTGTGATCGTGGCCGTGGCGGCGGGGCACCATAAGAAGACCTTGTTCAGCCTGGAGGAGCGCATCGAGATGGTGCGTGAAGCCGTCAAGGCTTACCCGCAGGTGCAGGTGGAAAGTTTCTCTGGCCTGTTGCGCGACTTTGTGGTCTCGCGCGGCGGCAAGGCCATGGTGCGCGGCCTGCGCGCCGTGACCGACTTCGACTACGAATTCCAGCTGGCTGGCATGAACCGCAGCCTGATGCCGCAGGTGGAAACCGTGTTCCTCACTCCCAGCGACAAATACCAATTCATCAGCAGCACCTTCGTGCGCGAGATCGCCGTGCTGGGCGGCGAGGTGACCAAGTTCGTGTCACCCTCGGTGGAGGCGCGCCTGGCGGCCAAGGTGCGCAGCCTCACGCCACCCTGAAAATTTTGGGCCAAATTGGCCTCTGGCGCTTGATGGATAAGCGCTGGCAGCTATAAAAAGAGTAGTTCAAGGCAGGCTTGTCAGCCACTTAGCGCGGTGCAGCCAGCGCTTGCTCTACTTGCTGCGCCACCCCGGCGGCCTGCTGCCGCAGGGCCTGCAGCATGGGCGCGGCTTCGGGCAGGGGCGGGCGGTACAGCGGCAGCAGCGCCGTCACGTTGAACGGGATCGAAAACGCCAGCCGCCGCAGCACCAGCCGCTGGCCCGCCGCAGCGGCCAGGGCCGTCACGGGGTTGACGATGGCCAGCCCCAGGCCTTGCTCCACCATCGCACACACTGCAGCGGCGCTGTGGGTTTCCACCCGCAGGGTGCGCTCCACCCTGGCCTCTGCAAACCGGGCGTCGATGATGCGTCGGTAGGGGTCGTCGGCCGACAGGCTGACGAAGGCCTGGTCGGCGAAGTCGGCTGCTTGCAGCACCGGCTGCCCCGCCAGCGGGTGGCCCACGGGCAGCACGGCCACTTCGTCGAGCGTGAGCAGCACTTCAGCCTGTGTGCCCGGTGGCGCGGCGGCCTGCTCGCACAGGCCCAGGTCAAACCGCTGGGCGCTCATCCATTCCTCCAGCAGCGGCGATTCCTGCGGCGTGATGGACAGCCGCGCGTGGGGGCTGGCCTGCACCAGGCGTGCTGCCGCACCCGGCAGCAGCGCATGCGCCAGCGCTGGCAGGCACAGCACCGACAGTTGCACAGCGTCTGAGCGGCCCAGTGCCACGGCCCGGTCCACCACACGTTCCAGCCCCTGCCACGAGCGCTGTACCTCGTCCCACAGCGCCAGCGCCCGCGCGTTGGGGCGCAAGCGGCCCTGCACGCGCTCGAAGAGTGCGTAGCCCAGCAGCGATTCGAGCCGTGCCAGCTCGCGGCTTACCGTGGGTTGCGAGCTGTGCAACAGGTCGGCCGCGCCGGTGGCGCTGCCTGCGGTCATCACGGCACGGAAGACTTCGATGTGGCGGTGGGTGATGCGCTGCGTGAGCGGGGGTGAGGTGGTATCGGGCATGGACACGAGCATATCCATAGTGAATGGATGGTGGAAATCAAAGCATTCGACCAAATACCCCGGCACGGGCATCATCCGCGCACCGTTCAATTCTTGCTGCGGGCGCAGTGGCGCCCAGTGGTCCTCGGAGCCTTCGCATGTCCAACCCTTTCTCTCCTGCCCAGTTGTGGGCTCTGGCCGACCAGTTCGGCACCCCGCTGTGGGTGTATGACGCGGCCACCATCCGCCAGCGCATCGCGCAGGTATCCAACTTTGAGACCATCCGCTTTGCGCAGAAGGCCTGCTCCAACATCCACATCCTCAAGCTCATGCGAGAGCAGGGCGTAAAGGTGGACGCCGTTTCGCGCGGCGAGATCCTGCGCGCGCTGGCGGCGGGTTATGTGGCGGGTGGCGAACCCTCGGAGATCGTCTTCACCGCCGACCTGTTCGACGCCGCCACGCTCGACTGCGTGGTGGAGCATGGCGTGCCGGTCAACGCAGGCTCCATCGACATGCTGCACCAGCTGGGCGAGCGCTCGCCGGGCCACGCGGTGTGGCTGCGCATCAACCCCGGCTTTGGCCATGGCCACAGCAACAAGACCAACACCGGCGGCGAACACAGCAAGCACGGCATTTGGCACACCGACCTGCCTGCCGCTCTGGATGCGATCAAGCAACATGGCTTGAAGCTGGTGGGCCTGCACATGCACATTGGTTCTGGCGTGGACTACAGCCACTTGCAAGAAGTGTGCGGCGCCATGGTGAAGCTGGTGCGCACGGCGCATGCGGCAGGGCATGACCTGCACGCTATCTCGGCCGGTGGTGGCCTGTCCATCCCCTACCGCAGTGGCGACCCGGTGGTCGATACGCAGCACTACCACGGCCTGTGGGACGCCGCGCGCCAGCAGGCCGAGGCCATCGTGGGCCACAAGCTGGGCTTGGAGATCGAGCCCGGCCGCTTCCTGGTGGCCGAATCCGGCGTGCTGCTGGGCCAGGTGCGCGCCACCAAGAACGCGGGCAACAACCACTTTGTGCTGGTCGATACCGGCTTCAACGAGCTCATGCGCCCGTCCATGTACGGCAGCTACCACGCCATGAGCGTGCTGCGCCGCGACGGCTCCACAGCGGCGGAGCAGCCCACGGTGGTGGCGGGCCCGCTGTGCGAGTCGGGGGACGTGTTCACCCAGGGCGACGGCGGTGTCGTGCTGCCGCGCGACTTGCCCGCCGCCCAGGTGGGTGACCTGCTGGTGATTCACGACACGGGCGCGTACGGCGCCAGCATGTCCTCCAACTACAACACACGCCCGCTGATTGCCGAGGTGCTGGTCGACGGCGGCCAGGCCCGCCTGATCCGCCGCCGCCAGACTGTGGACGAGCTGCTGGCCCTTGAACTGGGGTTCTGATCGGCTGCAGCCCACGCGCGGGTCTGAGGCCGACACCAGGTAGGCACGGGACTACGGGCAGGCGCAGTGCTGGCGCACACAGGTGCAAAGAAGGGGGGCCTACAGTGGAATCACTTATCCACTTCAACCCCTTTTTCAGGAGATCACCATGCCCATCATTGCCTGGCTACTCGGCGTCCCACTGTCTGTTGTTCTGCTGCTCATGCTTTTGGGCGTGTTCTGATTTAAAGCAGGCACACCAACCCAAGCCCCCCCAAAAACCACAGGGCGCTCCCGTTAAAGCGGGGCGCCCTGTGGTTTTTTGTGTCTGTAGCAGATGCAATGGCGTGGCGGTGCGCGGCTACCCCAGTTCAGAGGCGGGCCCGCGGCCCATCAGCTGGGCCACGGCATCCGCCGGGCTGACCTGCCCATCCAGCAAGGCGACCACAGCACGGGTGATGGGCATGTCCACGCCCAGCAGGGCCGCCCGCTGCGCCACCGTGCGGGCGCTGTAGACGCCTTCGGCCACGTGACCCAACGATTGCACAGCCTGCTGCAGCGTCTGGCCTTGGGCCAGCAGCAAACCGACGCGCCGGTTGCGCGACAGATCGCCGGTCGCGGTCAGCACCAGATCGCCCAGTCCTGACAGGCCCATGAAGGTGTCGGGCCGCGCACCCAGCGCCATGCCCAGGCGCGTCATTTCAGCCAAACCCCGCGTGATGAGAGCCGCCCGGGCATTGAGCCCCAACGCCAACCCATCGCACAGGCCGGTGGCAATGGCCAGCACGTTTTTCACAGCGCCGCCCACTTCCACGCCCACGATGTCTTCGTTGGCATAGACGCGCACACTGGGGCTGTGGAACGCGCGCACCAGGGCGTCGCGCACGGTGGCATGGGGGCTCGCAGCCACCAGCGCTGTGGGCTGGCCGGTGGCCACCTCTTGCGCAAAGCTGGGCCCGCTGAAGACGCCTGCTACTAAATCAGGAGCTATCAACGCTTGCACCTCATGCGCCAGCAGCCCAAAAGTGCTTGAATCTGAACCCGTCTGCACGGACTCAAAGCCCTTGCAAAGCCAGGCGACAGGCGCGGTGCAACCCGAAAGCGCCTGCAGCATGCTGCGCAGTGCCGCCATGGGGGTGGCCACGATGACGAGATCGGCGCCCGGCAGCAAAGCATGGAAGTCGCCGTCGGCCACAGAAAGGGAAGAGGGGAAAGCAATGCCCGGCAGATAGCGGGCGTTTTGTGCCTGGGCTCGCATGCTGTGTGCCTGGGCCGCATCGCGAGCCCACAGCGTCACCGCGTGCCGGGCAGGGTGTTGGGCTGCGCTCATGGCGAGCGCAGAGCCCCAGGCGCCTGCTCCTAATACTATGATTTTCATAGCTTTTAGCGCTTGTGTATCAAGTGCCAGAGGCCTAAATGGCATTAATCAATCTTAGGGGTCTGTTGCACTGCACTGCACTGCACTGCACTGCACTGCACTGCACTTCGTAGGCCATTCATGCAACCAGCACTGCCCAGGCTCGATAGCCGCGGAACTGGCTTTGCCAAGCCGCTGGCTGCGTCCCCCCAGTAGCGCGCAGCGCGTAGAGAGAGGGGGAAGGCGCGACGCGGCTCAGGGGGCGTTTTACATCACTGCGTGATGATGGGCGAAGCCTGGCCGGCGGCCTGGGCTTGCTGCTGCTCGTACATGCCCTGGAAGTTGATTTCCGCCAGGTGCACGGGCGGGAAGCCGGCGCGGTTGATGATGTCGGCCACGTTGCCGCGCAGGTAGGGGTACACGATCTGGGGGCATGCGATGCCCATGATGGCGCCCATCTGGTCTTCGGGGATGTTGCGGATTTCGAAGATGCCGGCCTGCTTGGCTTCGACCAGGAACACGGTCTTGTCCTTGATCTTGGTCTGAACGGTGGCCGTCACGGCCACTTCAAAAATGCCTTCGGCCACAGGAGTGGCTTCCACGCCCAGTTGAATGTCCACGCTGGGCTGCTCTTGTTCGAGCAGGATGGCGGGGGAATTGGGCTGCTCCAGGGACATGTCCTTGAGGTAGACGCGCTGGATCTGGAAGACGGGGTTTTCTTGGTCGGCCATGGTGAAGTCTCTTGCTCTTACAAATTGCTAGCAAAACAAAACCCGCCGGGGAGCAGCTCCCGCAGCGGGCACATGGGGCTGCATTATGCAGCGCCCGAAGAGGCGGTCAGGCAGCGCCCAGCAAGGGCATCAGCTCTCCGCGGCTGTCCAGCGCCACCAGATCGTCGTGTCCACCCACATGGGTGTCGCCGATGTAGATCTGCGGCACAGTGCGGCGGCCGGTGATCTCCATCATGTGACTGCGCGCTGCGGGGTCCGTATCGATGCGAATCTCCTCGATCTGCTCCACGCCCTTGGATTTAAGAATCTGCTTGGCCCGAATGCAGTAGGGGCAAACGGCGGTGGTGTACATCTTGACGGCTTGCATGGCGAAGTCCTTCCTGAAGCGTGTGAAGTGGATATCTGTGGCAGATGGGGGCGGTTTACGCTTTTTCCACCGGCAGGCTGGCTTCGCGCCAGGCTTTCAGGCCACCGGCCATCGCCTGGGCGTTGTCGTAGCCCAGTTTTTTGGCAATGCCCACGGCGCGGTTGGCGCGGGCACCGCTTGCGCACACCAGGATCACCGGCAGCGCCTTGTTCTTCACCACGGACGGCAGGCGTTCTTCCAGTTGGCCCAGCGGCACGTTCTTGGCGCCCCCCACATGGCCCGTGGCAAATTCCTCGGTCTCGCAAACGTCGATGACCACGGCTTTTTCGCGGTTGATGAGCTGCACGGCACCTGCAGGCGTCAGCGAACCGCCACTGGCGTTCTTGATCAATGGCCACAGCAGCATGCTGCCCGAGGCCAGCGCAACTATGAACAGATACCAGTTGTCGATAATGAATTTCACAAAGTTTCCTTGGGTTGGCGAACGGCGTAATTTTAGAATGCTTGATTTTGCCCCCGCCCTGCCATGTACAAACTTGTCCTGATCCGCCACGGCGAATCCACCTGGAACCTTGAAAACCGCTTCACCGGCTGGACCGATGTCGATCTGACGCCCACCGGCGTGTCCCAGGCTATGTCTGCGGGCAAGCTGCTCAAGGCCGAGGGCTACGAGTTTGATCTGGCTTTCACCAGTGTGCTCAAGCGCGCTATCCACACCCTGTGGTACACGCTGGACGAGATGAACTGCACCTGGCTGCCCGTGGTGAAGGACTGGCGCCTGAACGAGCGCCACTACGGCGCGCTACAGGGCTTGAACAAGGCCGACATGGCCAAGCAATACGGCGATGAGCAAGTGCTGGTATGGCGCCGCAGCTACGACACGCCCCCACCGGCTTTGGAAGCCACTGACGCTCGCAGCGAACGCAGCGACCGCCGTTATGCAGGCTTGGCCGATGGCAGCGTGCCGCTGACCGAGTGTTTGAAAGACACCGTGGCCCGCGTGCTGCCGTTCTGGAATGAGGCCATGGCGCCCGCCATCCGGTCGGGCAAGCGTGTGGTGGTGGCTGCGCATGGCAATTCCATCCGTGCGCTTGTCAAATACCTCGACAACATTTCCGAGGGCGATATCGTGGGCCTCAATATTCCCAACGGGATTCCACTGGTATACGAGCTGGATGCCGACCTCAAGCCCATCCGCCACTACTATCTCGGCGATGCCGAAGCTGCTGCCAAGGCCGCAGCTGCCGTCGCATCTCAGGGCAAAGCGTAAAGCGCGCGTAAAGGCGGGGAAAACCCGCCATATCTCCACGCAAATCGAGTGCCCGCGCGGAACTGCAGTGGGTTCGGCCATTCCAAGAACATGTCCGCCTTGACGTTTTCACGCAGGCGGTGCGGGGGCTGCGGGTGTATATTGATTGAAGCGGGGAAAGGTGTTTATGGGCCACAAACTCAAAATTGCGGGTTGGGTATCGGTAGGCGTGGTGGCCGGTGCGCTGACCACGGTGTCACTGCAGACGGTGGCACGCGGGGCAATGACGCCCTTGCCGCTGGAAGAAATCCAGCAACTGTCAGCGGTGTTCGGGCTCGTCAAGACCGACTATGTCGAGCCGGTGGATGACAAGAAGCTCATCACCGATGCGATCACCGGTATGGTGGCCAGCCTGGATCCGCACTCCCAGTATTTCGACAAGAAGTCCTTCAAAGAATTTCGCGAAGGCACCTCCGGGCGCTTCGTGGGCGTGGGCATCGAAATCACCCAGGAAGACGGCCTGATCAAGATCGTGTCGCCCATCGAGGGCTCGCCCGCGTTCCGCGCCGGGCTCAAGACGAACGACCTGATCACCCAGATCGATGAAACTGCGGTGAAAGGCTTGGCGCTCAACGAGGCCGTCAAGCGCATGCGTGGTGAACCCAACACCAAGGTCACCCTGACCATTTTCCGCAAGGACGAGGGCCGCAACTTCCCCGTCACGATCACGCGCGAAGAGATCAAGACGCAGTCCGTGAAGGGCAAGGTGGTGGAGCCCGGTTATGCGTGGATCCGTCTCTCGCAGTTCCAGGAGCGCACGGTGGATGATTTCGTGCGCAAGGTGGAAGAGGTTTACAAGCAGGAACCCAACCTCAAGGGCCTGGTGCTGGACTTGCGCAATGACCCGGGCGGTTTGCTCGACGCTGCTGTGGCTATTTCTGCAGCCTTCCTGCCAGAGAACGTGACCGTGGTCACCACCAACGGCCAGCTTGCGGACAGCAAGGCAACGTACAAGGCTTCGCCCGATTTCTATCAGCGCCGTGGCGGCGGAGACCCGCTGCGCCGTCTGCCCGCCGCCCTCAAGTCCGTGCCGCTGGTGGTGCTGGTGAATGAAGGTTCTGCTTCGGCCAGTGAAATCGTGGCCGGTGCATTGCAGGACCACAAGCGCGCCACCGTCATGGGCAGCCAGACCTTCGGCAAGGGCTCGGTGCAAACCGTGCGTCCGCTGGGCCCGGACACCGGTATCAAGCTGACCACGGCGCGTTACTACACGCCGAGCGGCAAATCGATCCAGGCCAAGGGCATCGTGCCCGACGTCATGATCGACGAGTCGGAAGAGGGCAACATTTTTGCCGCCCTGCGCATGCGCGAAGCCGATCTGGACAAGCACTTGAACAGCGGCCAGGGGGAAGAAAAGAAAGACGCGGCCCGTGAAAAAGCCCGTGAGGAAGCCCGCAAGCGCATGGAAGAAGAGGCCAAAAAACCTGCCGCCGACCGCAAGATGCCCGAGTTCGGCTCTGACAAGGACTTCCAATTGGTGCAGGCGCTGAACCAGCTCAAGGGGCGGCCCGTGCTGATCAGCAAGACGCTGACGGAGCGCAAGGACGAAAAGAAAGAGAATTGAGCTTTTCGCGCACACCGTAACCGTCAGGCCGGATTCTTGCGAATCCGGCCTTTTTTTCGCCTTTTTCTTTGGGCTCCCAGCGCCATGACCGACGACCAGCTTCTCCGATATTCCCGCCACATCCTGCTCGACGAGGTGGGCATCGAGGGACAGGAGCGTGCATTGGCTGCGCATGCGTTGATCATTGGCGCGGGTGGGCTGGGGTCGCCGGCTGCCCTGTATTTGGCGTCTGCCGGGGTTGGCCACATCACCTTGGTGGACGACGATGTGGTGGACCTCACAAATCTGCAGCGCCAGATTGCGCACACCACTGACCGGGTGGGAGTGCCCAAAGTCCAATCGGCAGCGCAGGCTGTAGCGGCCATCAACCCCGGCGTGCAGGTCACTGCGTTGCAGGTACGCGTGGACGCAGCCACGCTGGACGCGCTGGTGGGTGCGGCCACGGTGGTGCTCGATTGCAGTGACAACTACGCCACGCGCCAAGCCGTGAACGCCGCCTGCGTGAGCCACGCAAAACCCTTGGTTGCCGGGGCTGTGATCCGGTTTGATGCGCAAATTACCGTGGTGGACCCGCGCAACGGCCAGTCGCCGTGTTACGCGTGCATCTTTCCGCCAGAGGCGTCGTTTGAAGAAGTGCGCTGCTCCACCATGGGGGTGTTTGCGCCTTTGGTGGGTGTTGTGGGGGCTATGCAGGCTGCGGAGGCACTCAAGCTCATCGTCGGCATCGGACCTTCGCTGTCGGGCCGCTTGCTGATGTTGGATGGTAGGTCAATGGAGTGGAGCACCATGCACTTGCGGCGAGCGCCCCACTGCCCTGTGTGCGCCGGTGTTGTCGGGTAGGCGCTTTCCTACAGCTCCAGCGTGCGGTCGCTGGCAGAATTCTCCGCTTGGAATGCCTAAATTTGAGGTTCGAACCGCGCATCCTGCAAAGTTCGCCAAAGTGGACCTGTTTGTGAAATTGCGCACCTACATCGTTGAAGACAACGCGACCATCCGCGAGAACCTGATCGGGACGCTGGAAGAGCTGGCGTCGGTAGAGGCTGTGGGCGTGGCGGAAACCGAAGACGAAGGCAAGGACTGGCTGAGTTCACACGGCGATCAATGGGATCTTGCCATCGTGGATCTCTTCTTGCGCCAGGGTAGCGGCCTGGGTGTGCTGGCCGCATGCCGCTCGCGGCGGCCGGGCCAGAAAATGGTGGTGCTGAGCAATTACGCCACACCCGATGTGCGCATGCGCTGTGCCCAATTGGGCGTTGATGCTGTCTTCGACAAATCCAACGAAATCGACGCTCTGGTGGACTATTGCATCCAGCACGGCGCCAACCCTGGCGCAATGGAGTCAGCGGCGAAGCCGCTCTCAGCGTCTGGCCCCTCGGCCTGACGGGCTGCCCGCGCATTCATGCCGCGGGCCTTCACACTTCCTGACAACATGCCGTGTGCGGCTGATTTGTTGCCCCAGCCCGGCAAAACCGGGCTGAGGCATCGCATCGGGTCAGTCGATCAGGCGGTTCTTGAGCGCGTAGTAGGTCAGGTCGCTGTTGGACGACAGGCTCATCTTCTCCATCAGCCGCGTGCGGTAGGTGCTCACGGTCTTGACGCTCAGAGACAGCGACTTGGCGATGTCGCCCGCCGTTTCACCCTTGGCCAGCTTGAGGAACACCTGGAACTCGCGCTCCGACAGCTGCTCGTGGGGCGGTGCGTCGTCTTTGCGGTTGAGCTGCTGTGCCAGCAGTTCGGCCACAGCAGGGGTCAAATAGCGGCGTCCCAGCGCGATGGTGCGAATAGCTTCCACGATCTCTGCAGGGTCACATTCCTTGTTCAGGTAGCCGCTCGCGCCCTGACGGATGAGGTTGATGGCGTAGTGCTCCTCGGGGTATCCGCTCAGGATCAGGATGCCCATGTCTGGGGCCTTGGCGCGCAGCATTGCCAGCGCATCCAGCCCACTCTGGCCGGGCATGGACAGGTCCATCACCAGCACGTCAATTTCCTTGTTACGCACCAAGTCAATGGCTTCACGGCCGTTGCCTGCTTCGCCTTCAACGCGAAGGTCTACATGCTCAGACAGGAACTGTCGCAGCCCGGAACGAACAATCGCGTGGTCATCCACAATGCCAATCTTGATCATTGATCTTTCTTTCAAGGGAGTGGCGGGGGCCACTCGGGTGCACGTTGATTTGAAACGAAGGGTCGGCATGGCAATCCTCATTGACGCCAGTGCCAGTTGATCGGCCATTATCCAGAATATGCGTATGAACCTCAAAGAAAACACCCGACTCTGGCTGCCCAAAGTTCGAAAAATGGCGCTGAGCCTGCCGATGGCGCTGTTGGCGGCCATGGTCCTGGTGGGTATCAATGAGACTGGGCACATGCGCTCGCAGGAAGCTGTGGATCTCATGTCGCAAGGCCAGAACACGCGCAGCGCCGTCAATACGCTGCTGCAGGGGATGCTGGATGCCGAAACCGGGCAGCGGGGATATCTGCTCACGGGCGATGAGAGCTATCTGGAACCTTACGACAACGCTGTGGGCTCGGTGCAGGCCAACCTGGACCACTTGCGGGAACAGTTCATGTCTTCCTCCGAGGACATGCAGGAATTTGCGCAACTGTCTCGGCAGATTTCTCGCAAGCTCGCTGAAATGGAGCTGAGCCTGCGGCTGCGCCGCCAGGGCAACGAAGATGCGTGGAAGTTCATCCTGCACACCGATGTGGGCAAGGAGCACATGCAGGCGATCCGCAAGCATGCACTGCAGCTGAGCGCTCGCAGCGACCTGCGGGTTGAGCAAGGCAAGCAGCAGATCGAGCAATCGCTCATGTTGTCGCGCATCGGCATTGCCACCGTGACTGCGATCGGGTTGCTTGCTTTCTACATGTACCTGCGCCAGGCGCAGGCGTTGCAAGCGGTCAGCCAGCGTGAGCAGGAACTGCTGGAGCGCGAAAGAGACCGCTTGGAGGGGCTGGTGCGCAATCGCACCGCCACGCTGACGGAATTGGCCACCCACTTGCAGGAGGTGCGCGAAGAAGAGCGCGGTCATCTGGCGCGCGAGCTGCATGATGAACTCGGCGCACTGCTGACCGCTGCCAAGCTCGATGTGGCTCGGCTCAAGTCCAAGATCGACGCCACTGCGCCCGATGTGAGCGAGCGCCTAAAGCATCTCACCGAAACCCTCAACAGCGGCATTGCGCTCAAGCGGCGCATCATCGAAGACCTGCGTCCTTCATCGCTGGCCAATCTGGGTCTGACTGCGGCCATTGAAATACTGTCACGGGAGTTCGCCGAGCGAGCCGGGCTGGAAGTGGAAACCAGTCTGGAAGCCGTGAAATTGCCCGATGCCGCGCAGCTGACTGTGTACCGGATGGTGCAGGAGGCCCTTACCAACATTGGCAAGTACGCGCAGGCCACGAAGGTCCTGGTGTCCGTGCATTCCTATCCCACCCACGTGGCTGTGCAGGTGCGCGACGATGGGGTGGGCTTTGACCCCGCCGACGTCCGGCCCACCTCGCACGGGCTGTCTGGCATGCGCCACCGTGTAGAGGCCGCTGGCGGCCGCTTGGTGCTTACCTCGCAACCGGGCGACGGCACGCTGCTGTCGGCGGTGCTGCCGCTGCAGCGCGGCGCTGGCGAGCTGCCCAAGCTTTCTTCCCAACCAGGCTGAGCCTTCTCGAGGCTCCTCTTTGGTAGCGCGCAGCGGTCGTTAGGGACGCTGCTGCGCACCAATCTCTTCCCTCCCGCAGAGACGGAACAGGCAGGGAGATTTTGACCCTGTCTCGCCGCAGGGTTGGTTTCACGACCGGGACATGCTGATGCCCTGTGTGTGAGCATCAAAGCGGGTGCGTGCTGTCCTACGCGGCAGTCGCAAGGCAGCCGACACCGGGGCGCGCCGACTACCGGCATCCGGCGCAAGTCCTTCTACATACAGTCATCTCCAGGCGTTGAACTTCTCTCGCCAACCAAACCGCCAACACGCGGCCCCGATAGAAGGAGATGGAAATGTTGCATTACGCAGTGGTTTTTCTGGTTATCGCGCTCATTGCAGCCCTGTTCGGTTTTGGTGGCATTGCTGCCGGTGCCGTGGGCATCGCCAAGATTCTGTTCTTTGTGTTCGTGATCATGGCGGTGGTGACGTTTGTGCTGGGCCTTTTGAAGAGGCGCTGACACCCCGAAACCCGTTCAACAACGGCGCCTCGGCGTCGAACCCCTCAAACCCGCATCCCAAGGAGTTATCTCATGAGCATTCAGACCGCCACCGACAAAGTTGCCAACGGCGCCCGTAACCTCACCGACGACGTGCTGCAAACCGCCGAAGACGCAGTGAAGTCCACCCGCAATGCGGCGAACACAACGCTGGACCGCGCCCAGGATGGCGTGCGTGCGCTGCGCAGCCACACCGATCCCGCCATTGATGACTTGGCAGCCCGTGCTCAGGAATTGGCTACCAGGGGTATTGACTATTGCGCTGAAGCCAGCGCCCGCGCCCGCCGCCAGGTGGCGGAAGCCGCAGACGCCACAGGCAAATATGTGGCTGAACAGCCTGGCAAATCCATCGTGATCGCAGCAGCCTCTGGCGCGCTGCTGGCCACCCTGGTGATGTGGGCCTCCCGCCGTCACCACCACAGCGCCTATTGATCGATCAACGGCTACCTATAACTCGAATCCCTGATCCGCCGGTCGCGGAGGGTGCAACAGACCGGCAGATTTGATGCCTTCCAGCACCCGCGTTCCCCAACCAACTGAACCAAAGGACAACACCATGAAACACGTTCGCGCTCTCGCTTTTGCCGCACTGGCCGGCGCCACCATCATCACTGCTACGGGTTGCTCTGTTGCCCGTGAACAGCAAACCGTGGGTGCCTATGTGGACGACGCTGGCATCACCACCGCTGTGAAGGCCAAGATGGCTGAAGACAAAAACGTGTCCGCCACCTCCATCAGCGTGGAAACGCTGAACGGTACGGTTCAGCTGTCGGGTTTTGCCAAGTCGCAAGCCGAGAAGAACCAGGCTGAAAACATTGCCCGCAACACCAAAAACGTTCGCGAAGTGCGCAACAGCATCGTTGTACGTCCCTGAACGGGGCGGCTGAGTCTGCTCACCAAGCAGGCACTGCTGTAACACTGGCAGACTTGGGGCTCAGGCCCTGGTCTGCTTTTGTTTTTGGTGGGCACCCTGCATTGCGCTCCTGCGCTTGGCTTTTTGATTCGCTGTTTTTTTGATTCGCTGTTTTTTTGATTCGGCGTCGGAGGTCCGGCGCCCGCGAGATTCCATCCTTCGACGCCACGTACTTTTGTTAGCACCATGCGCATTTTCAATTGCGACCACTGCGGTCATCTGGTCTTTTTTGACAGTGTTCAGTGCCTGCACTGTGGCAACAAGCTTGCGTTCTTGCCTGACGAGCGGATCATGGCTGCGTTGATTCCGGTTGCTGAGGAAGCCGCAACTGCGCCGGTTACATCAGATGCGCCAACTGCACCACCGACCGGGTTGGCGCCTGCATTGCCGCAAGCAACTGCAGCACCCCTAGCGGCAGTCGAACCGGATGCCCCCAATACCACCACTGCGCCGCAACCGCCAATTGCTGATGAGTCGCCGCCCGCTCTTTGGCAACGCGCAGGCCCCCAGAACGCGAGCAGCGCCACCGACAGCGGCAAGCGTTACCGCATGTGCCGCAACCACACCGAGTACAACGCGTGCAACTTTGCAGTGCCGGCGGATGAGCCTGAGGCGCTGTGTGTTTCATGTCGGCAAACGCGCATCCTGCCAGATCTCTCCGAGATGGCGAACATGGGGCGCTGGATGCAGATCGAGGCGGCCAAGCGGCGCTTGTTCTACACGTTGTCGCGCATGGGGCTGGAGCCTGCGCCGGGCCGCAGCGGGCCCGTGTTCGAATTTCTTGCCGAACTGCCGGGCGGCCCGCCGGTGTTGACCGGCCACAACGAAGGCACCATCACCCTCAACGTTGCCGAAGCGGACGACGACGAGCGCGCAAGGCGCCGCATCGCGTTGCGCGAGCCCTATCGCACGCTCATCGGGCACCTGCGCCATGAGTCAGGCCACTTCTATTGGGACCAACTCATACGTGATGGCGGCCGCCTGGAGGCGTTTCGCGCGGTTTTTGGCGACGAGCGCCAGGATTACGCGGCTGCGCTGGAGGCCCACTACGCCAAAGGCAACGACAGCGGCGATTGGGCTGAACACCATGTGAGTGCTTATGCCGCCGCCCATCCCTGGGAAGACTGGGCCGAAACCTGGGCCCACTACCTTCACATGGTCGATCTGCTGGAAACCGCCGCGAGCTACAGCACCCAGGTCACCGTGCCGGGCATTTTTGGTCCCCAGCGCAGCGCCGCGATAGACCCCTTTGGCCAGCCGGGGCCGGACTTCGACGCCATGCTGCAGAACCTGGTGCCGCTCACGCTGCTGCTCAACAGCCTGACGCGCAGCCTCGGGCAGTCCGACGCCTATCCGTTTGCGCTGATCGGTGACGCGCTGGCCAAGCTCCGGTTTGTGCACGACGTGGTGCGCGATGCAATCAGCCGGCCCGCAGGGGCTGAATCGCCCGTTCCGGTGGTGCCACAGGTTCCATCGGCAGCTCCCATGGGATCCGCTGCCGCGGATGCGCCCCTTGCGCCTCTTGCGGCACATGCGCCTTCGCCGATATCGCAGGTTCCGCCACCCGTGACCTCTGCCGTTTCGCCGCCTGCTGCGGCACCCGTATCAGCACCGCCAATGGATGCTGGTTCATCCAAAAAGAATAGCAAGAAACCGTCGATGGTTAAGCGCTAGAGCCCTGTTTTTCACAATTCCATAGGCACGCTGTGTGCGCTACGCGGCGGGCTCCACGGTCACCGCGACCTGCAGCACATGGTGGTCGCCTCCGTGGATCACGCCGCGCAGCGGCGAGACATCGGAAAAATCCCGGCCGATCGCCAGCGTCACATAGTCTTCACCTGCCGCGCGGTTGTTGGTTGGGTCCAGGTCGAACCACTCCGGTTGCACCAAGCTGCAGGGCGCCAGATCCCTGTCGCTTTCGTGAGGCGCTGGTGACCACACCGACACCCAGGCATGAGAAGCATCGGCCCCCACCAGCCGGGCCTGGCCTGGTGGCGGCTCGGTCAACAGATAGCCGCTGACATAGCGCGCGGCCAGGCCCATGCTGCGCAAACAGCCAATCATTACGTGGGCGAAATCCTGGCATACGCCGCGACGCAGCCGAAGAGACTCCAGAGCGGGCGTACCAGCGTCGGTGAGGTGGGCGGTGTAAGCAAAGTCGGTGTGAATGCGCGCGGTCAGATCGCGCGCCACCTCCATCAACGGGCGTCCGGGCACAAAGCTCTCGCGGGCGTAGGCCGCGAAATCGGCGTGGCGGGGAATGTAGGGCGATGCGAACCCGAACTCCGCCGCCGGGTGGTAGGGCATGCCACGGCGGTACGCCAGGCGATCACGCACTGTTTCCCAGGGCTCCCCGGGCGGCGCGGGCGGGGGTGGGTTGGTGTGCAGCAGGGTCTCGGCACGCACGCGCAGCTGCTCATGCGTGAAGGGCAGCAGCAAGAATGCGCGGCTGTTGCCAAACACATCGTGCCCCACCACGTACTGCGATGGAGTGGGTGCCACCTGCAGTGTGTGGGACAAGACCCGCTGCCCGCCGTCCGACCGCGGACGCAGGTGGGCCAGGTGCTGGGCGTTCTGCACCGCGGGTGCGTACTGGTACAGCGTTTCGTGAATCACACGGAGTTTCATGGCAACCTCAAACCCCGAGGCTGTGCCGCACGGCATCGGCCGAGTGTGCGAAGTACCGCGTGGCCAGCACGTCCGACAGGCTCAGGGCGCCACGCACGCAATGCTCCAGGTAATCCTCCAGCGCAGCGTAGCGGCCATCCGCCGCTTGTGCACACAGTGCAGGCAAGGACACCAACCCGGCCGCCTCGGGGAGACCCATGTTGGCTGACTCTCCCACGGTGCCCGCTGCGGCTTCCACCTTGGCGATGCGGCTGCGCAGGGTGTGTGCCACCCAGCCCAGAGAGCGTGGGTTGTCCCGGTCGATCACCAGCAAATCCACCAATGCAGGCATGTCGCGGCGCAACTGGTATTGCGCGTGGAAGGTGATGGTGCTGTCGAACAGCGCAAGCATCGCCTCAAAGCCGCTCTCGTCGAACACGGCACCCGTTTGCAGCCCGCTGTGCAGTGCCGCGGCGAGAAAGCTCAGCCGTTCAAGGTGACGGCCAATGGACAGCAGCCGCCAGCCGTCGTCGCGGGTCATGCGGTCCGTTTGCTGGCCCGTGATGGCGGCGGTGTGGCCGCTGAGGGTTTCCAGCTGGCGCAGTGCGTCCAGATGCGAGTATTCGCTGTCGCCGCCGCCATCGGCCGTACGCGCAGGCTGCTCTGCAAAAAACTGCGCTTCGGTGCTCACGATGAGGTGCCAGTGTTCTTGCGAGAGCCGGTCGCGCACGGCAGAGGCCGCACCCAGAATCCCGCGCAGGTTGTAGCCCACACTGGTGACCTGGGCGGGCTGGGTGAGCCCCGCGACGAGCGAGCGCTCGAACACCCGCCGCGCTTGCGTGGCCGCCGGCACCGACGGCAGCACCAGCCCCTGGCCCACTGCCAGTGCACTCAGCCATGCCAGCAAAGGCTGGGAGGTCTGGTCTTCGCCGTTCAGGCGTTGCAGCGCCATCGAGGCAAGACGCGTGGTGTTCTCGGTGCGCTCGGTGTAGCGGCCCAGCCAGAAAAGATTCTCGGCCGCGCGGCTGGTGACTTGCCGGCTGCGGTGCGATACGGCAGGGGCGGTCTGGTTGTCGGCAAGCAGCGTGGTGGTGTCCACCGGGCCGCCGGTTTGCACCCACACGTCAGCGCTGCTGCCGCCGCGCTGCATGGAGGTGATCTCACGCTCGTCGGTGGCGATGCGAGCGAGGCCCCCGGGCAGCACGCGCCACGAACCCGGGCC